>DATAZJ010000131.1:0-12650 GCA_036272115.1 Rhodopila sp.
TCCACGGCCCGCGGTGATCGTCGCCCTTGGATAGGTTGAACACCAGATCGACGGTCTCGTCCGGCTTGATGGTGCCGAAGTACGGATCGTCCAGCTTGCCCATCCGGTCCAGCGCCGCCATGAACATCTGTGCGTGAGTGATCTCGCGCGTCAGCAGATGGGTCAGCGCCTTTGTCGTCCCCTCATCCTTGCTGGCATGGATCAGCGCCTCATACGTCTGCCGAGCCCCGGCTTCGGAGGCAATATTGGCGCGCAGGTCGCGCACGACGTTGCCGCCCTCGTTGATATACGCGGCACACCACGCGCTGCCCTGGCTGTCGACGAAATGCGGACCGACGCCACGCACCCGGAACAAAGGCGCCGCGTACACATCTTCCTGATCCAGCTTGCTCGTGTGCTGCTCTATCAATTTCCCGACAATTTCGAGGTGGCTGAACTCCTCCAACGCGATGTCCTGCAGCATATCGCGGATGGATGCGTCGGTCACATGGAACGACTGCACCCAATACTGTAACGCGGCCGTCAGTTCTCCGGTCGCGCCGCCGAACTGTTCCAGCAGAAATGTACCGAATCGGGCGTCCGGCGTCCCGACGTTGACCGGTATGATCGTTTCCTTGCGGTGATAAAACATCGGCTAATCTCCTTTGTTGGTCTCCGCGATGGGAACGCCTTCCACGCCCCGGGGTTGCCTGCCGTCATCGACCGCCGCGGGCGGCAGCCTGACCGCCGGCGTCCCACCACCGCCGGATCGCGACCGCGCAGGCGACGCCACCCGCCGAGGCTTCGGCAACGGCTGCACCCACGGCCGATCCCCCCGCTCCCAACGGTCGGTCAGCACACGCGCGCCGCCCTTATCCAGCCAGATCGCCGCGCTGCCGAACCGCCACACCGTGAACCGGTCCACCAGCTTCGGCCACGGCTTCTGACACAACCCCCGCGCCGGTTCGGCCGAGACAATGACCGACACCGCCCCGCACCCCGCCGGATGCAGCGCCCCGCGCACCAGCATCGCCCCCGGCCGGTCGGGATAGGGCTTCAACAGACAAACATCCGGCTGGCAGTCCAGCACACCCGTCCCATTCTCCGGTATCATCTGGAACGACCCCGCCGCCCAGTATTGCGCCCAGGCGTCGCGGGTGAATTTCGATCCGCCCGAGACCCGCTGCAAAAACGCCCCCTCCGGCGTCCGCACCGCGATCAGCCTGGCATCGGCCGACACCAGGATATCCGGCGGCCGATCCGCCAGCGGCGACGCCAGTCCCACCGCCATCAGCACGATCCCCGCCAGCCGCCGGCGAGTTCGCCATAGCCCGAGCCACGCCAACCCGACCGAGAACAGACACAACCCCCAGATCGGCGCATGCGGCACCTCGATCGTCGCCGCCGGCAGCGCCGCGGTGGCACGCGCGACCCAGATGATCGCCCACGCCCCCCAGCCCATCGGCACCAGCGCCAGCGCCTCCAGGTGCAACGGCATCAGCGCCAGCGCGATCAGCCCGGCCGGCATCACCCACAGCGCTGTCAGCGGCACCGCGATCATGTTCGCCAGCACGAAGTAGATCTGCACATGACCGAAATGATACGCCCCGTACGGCGCCGACGCCGACCCGGCCAGCGCGCTGGTCAACGCCAGGGCCGCAAGGTGCGACCCGAACCGCCGAGGCCAGCTTGTCCCGTGCAGCCGCCGCAGCCACGGCCGCAGCGCCTCATAACCCGAGATCAGCGCCAGCACCGCCGAAAAGCTCATCTGAAACGACACGTCCGGCACCTGCTGCGGAGAAACCAGCATCAGCACCGTCGCCGCCAACCCCAATCCGCGCAGCGAGAACGGCCGCCGGTCCGCCATCAGCGCCGCGGTGAACAGGCACGCCATGACAAAGCTGCGGATGATCGGCACATGCATGCCGGTCAGCACCATGTACAGCCCGCCCGCCGTCAGGGCGCACAGCGCCGACAGTTTCTTGGTCGGCCAGAACAGGCTGGCCCGTTCGCTCAACGCAAATGCCAGCCGGGACACCGCCAGCGCGAACCCCATCACGATGCCGATATGCAGCCCCGCCACCGCCAGCAGATGCGCCAGCCCGGAGTCGCGGAACGCCTGATGATCCGCCTCGGGGATCGCCATCGACGCCCCGGTCAGCAGCGTCACCGACACCGCCCCCGCCGCCCCCGGAATCACCGCCGCGACCCGCCGCGTGATGATCTCCCGCAGCCGCTGCACAAACCGCATCGGCCCGCGGGGAACCGCCCGAACGGTACGCTCCGCCTTGCCCAGCCCATACCCCGACCCGCCCAGCCCGGCATAATAGTCGTCGCGCTGCAGGTCCCACCCTCCCGGATACGACGGCGACGGCGGCGGCCGCACCAGCGCTCGGATTCGCACCGAATCGCCGGTGTCCAGTTCCCCGTTATCCTTCTTCTGCAGCCGCACCCGCAACGAACGCCGCAACGGTTCGGCCGCGCCATCCAGCCACACCGGCTGGATAGTGATCCGCCGCCCCTCCGGCAAAATCTCCACCGCCTGGATCGTCCCGGTGACGATGGTCGCATGGGTGGGCAGGTCCGCCTCGACCGGCGGCGCCCTGGCAGTCGCGAACTGCGCGGCCGAGAACCCCAGCGCCGCGGCCGCCACCGGCCCGAACAGCCAGCGCACCCCCGGCAGCCACACCGCCACCGCCAGCGCCGGCACCAGGATCGCAGCCCCCAGCCAGCCAGCCGGCTCGAACCGCAGCGCGTAATACAACAGCACCCCGGCGATCATGAACACCGGCAGCCACACCGCCAGCCTCTCCCGCTCCACATCGAGCCAGGAGTCCAACGCATCCTTCATGGCAGTGATCGGCCTCACGCGGAGCAGATTAACGGCGCAAACGTCTACAAAGAGTGAATGGCCGTGCTAGATCGTGCGCATGACCGTCCGCACCCGCTTCGCCCCCAGCCCCACCGGCCCGCTGCACATCGGCGGCGTCCGCACCGCGCTGTTCAACTACCTCTACAGCCGCCACCACGGCGGCGAATTTCTGCTCCGCATCGAGGACACTGATCGCGAACGCAGCACCGACTCAGCGACCAAAGGCATCATCGACAGCCTGGACTGGCTGGGCCTCGACCGCGACGGCCAGACCGTCTTCCAGTCCACCCGCATGGCCCGCCATGCCGAGGTGGCCCGCCAGCTCCTAACCGACGGCAAAGCCTACTATTGCTATTGCACCCCCGAGGAACTGGCCGCCGAACGCGAGCAGGCCCGCCTTGACAAACGCATCTGGCGCTACGACGGCCGCTGGCGCGACCGCGACCCATCCGAGGCCCCCGAAGGTGTCACCCCGGTCATCCGCCTTAAATCCCAGCGCGACGGCGACACGGTGCTGGAGGACCTGGTGCAAGGCACTGTCCGCGTCTCCAACGCCGAACTGGACGACATGATCATCCTGCGCGGCGACGGCACGCCCATGTACAACCACTCGGTGGTGGTGGACGACCACGACATGGCGATCACCCACGTAATCCGCGGCGATGACCACCTGACCAACACATTCCGGCAAATCCAGGTCTATCGCGCCATGGGCTGGGACCTGCCGCATTTCGCCCATATCCCGCTGATCCACGGCCCGGACGGCAAGAAACTGTCGAAGCGCCACGGCGCCCAGTTCGCCCTGGAATTCCGCGACAACGGCTTCCTGCCGGAGGCGCTGTGCAACTACCTGATGCGTCTCGGCTGGTCGCACGGCGACCAGGAAGTCTTCAGCCGCGAGGAAGCCATCCGCCTGTTCGACATCGCCGACGTCAATCGCGGCGCCGCCCAGATGGACTACCTGAAACTGACCAACCTGAACGGCATCTATATCCGCGGCGCCGACGACGACCGCCTGACCAGGGACGTGCTGGAACGCCTCGCCCACCAACCCGGCCTGTCCCTCGGCAGCCATGCCGCCGCCCGCATCCGAACCCTGATGCCTGCCCTGAAGGAGCGCGCCAAGACGCTGGTCGAGCTGGCCAACTCCGCCGCCTTCCTCGCCCGCACCGTTCCGCTGCCAATGGAACCCAAAGCCGCCGCCGCTCTGACCGCCGAGGTCCGCCTGATGCTGCGTGACGTGGCCGCCGCCCTGTCGGAGACCGATTTCTCGATCCCCGCGATCGACGCCGCGCTACGCGGTTTCGCCGAACGGAACAGCCTGAAACTCGGCCAGGTCGCCCAGCCGCTGCGCGCCGCATTGACCGGCAGCACCGTCAGTCCCGGCATCGACGCCACCCTGGCCGCACTCGGCCGCGCGGAATCCCTCGCCCGCATAGCCGCCGCCTCGACCTGACCCGCGTCAAGAAATCCGCCGGAATCCGCTAATCCCGCCGCGGACGCCGCAACGTAAAGGTCTCGAACGGCGCGATCCGGCCATCCGCGCCCACCACGTCATAATACGTCACCTTGATCGTCGTGAAATCGCCCGGATGCGCCCCGGGATCGACAGCAAAAGCGGCGAACCCATAGGACTGCGCGGCATTCCGCACCGCCGACCACGGCGCCTGTTCCGTCACATACATTGGCGCCCGCTTGCCCGTCGCCGGATCAGGCGTTGCGGCAACGGACAGGATCACCCGGCATTGCGGCGGGTTGAAGAAAAGCTGGTTCGACGGCGCCGACGTTCCGCCCCCGCCGATGACCATATGCACCGTGCCCTTGGTCGTATCGATGACATGGGTGCCCGTCGCCGCGGGAACCGGAGTCAGCGTCTGGTTCGCCTCATGACCGCGGATCGGGTGCGACCGCTCATAGTGATGCTCATGCCCGCACACCACCAGGTCGACGCCGTACTTGTCGAACAGCGGCACCCATTCCTCACGTATCCCCAGATCCGCGCCATTGAACTTGTCGGCGGTCGAGATCGCCACCTGGTGCATGCACACCACGATCCAGTCGATCCCCCGATCGGCCCGCGCCGCCGCCAGTTCCGTCTCCAGCCACGCCTTCTGCGCCCCGTGCGAGTAGCCCCGCACATACGAGCTGCCGCCATCCTGGTAGCAGATATCGTCGTTGGCGATGCTGACCACCCGCACCGATCCGGCGGTGAAGGCATACCACAGCCCCTTCGTCACCGCGGTCTGCCCCGCCGCCTCCGGCACCGAGAAATACGTCTGATAAGCCTGGTACCCGATCGGCCCATTGCCCAGTTCGTTCTCATGATTGCCGGGCGACGGCATCCACGGCCGGTTACGAGCGCTGCGGCTGTTATTCTCCCAGAAATCCCACCACGTCCGCACCCGGTCCTCGGCGAGATTGGCATAGCACAGGTCACCGTTGAAAAGATGGAACAACGGCCGCAACCGCTCCACCCCCAGCGTGGTGTCACCCGCCGCCGGCGAGCCCAGATTGTCGTTCACGAAGGCCGGCGGATGCGGCAGCGTCACCCCCGGCGGCAGCACGAATTTCTTGCCCATGGTCGGCGTGCCCTGGTCACCGAAACTGGTGAAGGTAAATGCCGACCGGCCGAGCGGCGCGGTCCGGAACGTCCCGAACAGCGGTTGCGCCCCATCGTGCAGCGCGCAGTAAAGCATCGCGGCGTTCGGCTTCAGCCCCCCAACCTTCGCATGATAGGCATAAACGGTCTGCTTGGACTTGGCATCGAGATAACTGACCGGCTTCGCCGCCACCGCATGCTCCAGCCTGCCATCCATCCCGCCCACAAGAACACGGGGATTATCCACCGGCTCCAGCGCGTGCCACGACACCACGACCTCGGACGAAGCGTCCGCGCCAAACTGCAGGTGCAGCCCGGCAACCGGCGGCGTCGTCACCGGATCGCGCGCCGTCCCGGCAGCCGAGACCGCCTGCGCCCGCCCCGCCGGCAAAACCGCCGCGACTCCCCCGTAAATGCCCACCGCGGCAAGCAGCCTGCGACGGCTGACATCGAGCACCGTGTCATCGTCTGTCGAAATCATCCCGCCCGCCTTGCAAAAGTGACCCCAGCATTCTCATCACGACAGCGCACGATCTAGCGCAACAAGATGACAATGCGAGCCACCCCCGGCCAGCCACCCCCGGCCCTGGCGCCACCCACAAAAATCGCTATGTTCCAGGCATACCGCAGGGAGGCCCCGTCATGATCCGCCAGCCCGACCCGAAGCCCGATATCATGGCCCGCCGCGACGCCATTATCGCCGGCCTGCGCCCCCTGCTGCCCGAATCCGGCCTCATCGCCGAACCCATCCGCCTGAAACCGTATGAGACCGACGGCCTGTCCGCCTACCGCCAGCCGCCACTGGCCGTCGCCTTGCCCGAGACCACCGAACAGGCCGCCGCCGTGCTGAAATACTGCCACCAGAACGGCGTCCGAGTCGTCCCGCGCGGTGCCGGCACGTCGCTGTCCGGCGGCGCCCTGCCGCTCGCCGATGCGGTGGTTGTCGGCATGATGCGGATGAACCGGATCCTCGACATCAACTACCCCGACCGCTGCGCCGTGGTGCAGGCCGGGGTCACCAATATCGGCATCACCAACGCGGTTTCCGCCGACGGCTTCTTCTACGCCCCCGACCCGTCCAGCCAGCTCGCCTGCATGATCGGCGGCAACGTCAACATGAACTCCGGCGGCGCCCACTGCCTCAAATATGGCGTCACCGCCAACAACCTCCTCGGCCTCAAGGTCGTCACCATCGAAGGCGAGATCCTCGACATCGGCGGCGCCCATCTCGATGCCGCCGGCTATGACTGGCTGGGTCTGCTCACCGGCAGCGAGGGCATGTTGGTCGTCGTCACCGAGGTCACCGTCCGCATCCTCCGCGGCCCCGAGGGCGCCCGCGCCATGCTCGCCGCCTTCAACGGCAACGAGATCGCCGGCGCCGCGGTGGATGCCATCATCTCCTCCGGCATCATCCCGGTGGCGCTCGAATTCATGGACCGCCCCGCCATCCACGCCTGTGAGGCCTTCGCCCATGCCGGCTACCCGCTCGACGCCGAGGCCATGCTGATCATCGAGGTCGAAGGCAGCGCCGACGAACAAGACCGCCTGCTCGGTCAACTCGCCGACATCTGCCGCAAATTCGACCCGATCAGCCTGAAAATCTCCCAATCCGCGGAAGAATCCCTGGCGATCTGGAAAGGCCGCAAAGGCGCGTTCGGTGCCGTCGGCCGCATCAGCCCCGACTACCTGTGCATGGACGGCACCATCCCCACCAGCCAACTGCCGTTCGTGCTCAAACGCATCCAGCAGATGTCCGACAGCTACAACCTGAAAGTGGCCAACATCTTCCACGCCGGCGACGGCAACCTGCACCCGCTGATCATGTTCGACGCCAACGACGCCGCCAGCTTCCACGCCGCCGAGGAATTCGGTGCCGATATCCTGAAACTCTGTGTCGAGGTCGGCGGCTGCCTGACCGGCGAGCACGGCGTCGGCGTCGAAAAGCGCGACCTGATGCCCGTCCAGTTCCACGCCCATGAGTTGCAGCAGCAACGCCGCCTGAAATCCGCCTTCGACCCCGACTGGCTGCTGAACCCCAGCAAGGTGTTTCCCCTGCTGGAACCCGAATCCGCCGCACTGCCGCAGGCCGCATGACCACCGAGGACTCGATTGTCGCCACCGTCGCCGACGCGGTCCGGACGCGTGAACCGCTGCTGATCCAGGGCAACGGCACCAAATCCGGCATGCTGCGGCCGGTCCAGGCCGGGCGGACCCTGTCCACCGCCGCCCTGTCCGGGATCAATCTCTATGCGCCGAAGGAACTCATCCTTTCCGCCTGGGCCGGCACGCCGCTGCCGGAAATCGAAGCAGCCGTCGCCGCCGCCGGCCAGCATCTGATCGCCGAACCGCCCGACCTCTCGGCGCTGCTGGGCGAAACCGGCAGGCCGCAGACCCTCGGCGGCGTGGTGGCAACCAACCTGTCAGGCCCGCGCCGCGTCGCCTGGGGCGCGATGCGCGACCACGTCATGGGAATTCGAGCAGTCACCGGCCGAGCCGAAATTATCCGTTCAGGCGGCCGGGTGCTGAAGAACGTGACGGGGCTCGATCTGTGCAAGCTGTTGACGGGCAGCCACGGTACCCTCGGGGTGATAACGGAGATCACCCTGAAGGTACTGCCGGCACCGGAAGCCACCGGCACGCTGGCCTTGCCCGGTTTGGATGCTGTCGCCGCCGTCGCGGCGCTTTCGGCGGCGTTGGGCTCGCCGTTCGGCGTGTCGGGCGCCGCGTGGCTGCCGGCCGAGGCGGTGGCGCGTGTGCCCGGGCTAGCCGATATCAGCGGTTCCGCCACGCTGATCCGTATCGAGGAATTCGCCCCGTCAGTGACCTACCGCATCGGTCGGCTGAAGGATCAATTCGCGCTGACCGGCGCACTGACCTTCGGTACTGAGGCGTCGAAAGCAATCTGGCTGGACGTCCGCGATGCCAGGCCGCTGGCATCGCGCCCGGATGGCGCGGTATGGCGCATTTCGGTTCGGCCGTCGGCTGGTCCGGGTGTTCTCGACGCACTTCAGTCGCATGATATGCGAAGCTTTCTGGACTGGGGTGGCGGCTTGGTATGGCTGTCTGGACCGGCGGACGCCGCGACCCATGCGGCCGTGGAATCGGCAGCGCAGGCGGCCGGCGGCACCTGGACCTTGCTGCATGCACCCGATACGCTGCGCAATGCCGTCCGCGTGGTGCCGGACGAGCCCGGCGCCTTGGCACGCATCACCCGGCAGGTGAAGGCGGCGATGGATCCGGCCCATATCCTCAACCCCGGCCGTCTCTATGCGGGGCTTTAAGTATGTTCTTCGTTCCGACTTGGATCTCTAACTTCATCTTCCTGGGTACCTGCTGGCTTTCGGGATACCAGCTTGTGCAGTTGAAGCGAGCCAACCCGGTGACAAGCATCCCGTTCGTCATGATCCTGTTCTGCATGGCGATGGTGGTCGTCGTTGCGCGAATGAACAAAGACAGTCCGTGGCTTTCCCTGGCTTTTTTCCTGGTTGCGGTTAGCTGTCTGATCTGGATGATCCGTCGCCTCCGCTTGCTACCGCCCAGAAAACCAATCCGGTAGCGGACCCATGCAGACAAACTTCACCGCCGAACAGCTTCGCGACCCGGATACCGCTTCCTCCAACAGCGTGCTGCGGACCTGCGTCCATTGCGGCATGTGCACCGCGACCTGCCCGACATTCCTGCTGCTGGGCGACGAGCTCGACAGCCCGCGCGGCCGCATCTACCTGATCAAGGACATGCTGGAGACCGGACGCCCCGCCACCGAGGACGTCGTGCGCCACGTCGATCGCTGCCTCTCCTGCCTGTCCTGCATGACGACCTGCCCCTCCGGCGTCAACTACATGCACCTGGTCGATCATGCACGTCACTACATCGAGCAGACCTATCGCCGCCCCTGGCCCGAACGCTGGCTGCGCTCGCTGCTGGGCGTCCTGCTGCCACGCCCCCGCCTGTTCCGCCTCGCGCTGATAGCCGCTCGGGTCGCCCGCCCGCTGGGCCGGCTGATCCCCGGCCAGTCGATGCTGGCGCAACGCCTGCGCGCCATGCTCACGCTGGCACCGCCCGCCGTGCCGCCACCCAGCGCCAGCGAAACCCCACGCGTCTACCCCGCCGAAGGCCCCAGAAAAGCCCGCGTCGCCCTGATGACCGGCTGTGCCCAGCAGGTGCTGATGCCGCGCATCAACGAAGCGACCATTCGCCTGCTGACCCGGCTGGGTGTCGAGGTCGTCGTCGCGCCGGGCGCCGGTTGCTGCGGCGCGCTGAACCACCACATCGGCCAGCAGGACCGCGCGATGGCCCTGGCGCGCGCCAATATCGAGGCCTGGTCGGCCGAACCGGACCTCGACGCCATCGTGATCAACGCCTCGGGCTGCGGGACCACGGTGAAGGATTACGGCTTCATGTTCCGTTCGGAACCGGAACCCTTGCGCGGCCAGGCGGAGAAAATCGCCGGCCTGACCCTCGACATCAGCCAGTTCCTGTCGCGTTTCGGCTACGCACCGACCCGGCCTGCCTCGGGCCTCACCGTCGCCTATCATTCCGCGTGCAGCCTGCAACACGGCCAGCAGGTGACCGCCGAACCCAAGACCCTGCTGACCAAGGCCGGCTTCCGCGTGGTCGAACCGCGGGAGCCGCACATCTGCTGCGGATCGGCCGGCACCTACAATCTGTTGCAGCCGGAGATCGCCGGCCGCCTGAGGGACCGCAAACTGGGCAACCTGAAAGCCACCAAACCGGACCTGATCGCCGCCGGCAATATCGGCTGCATCACCCAGTTGGCCGGCGACTCGCTGCCGGTGGTGCATACCGTCGAACTGCTGGACTGGATGGCCGGCGGCCCGCTGCCCCCGGGCGTTCCGAACTGACATGGCAATCCCCCGCTCCCTGCTGGCGCTGGCGCTGGCGCTGTCGGTCGGGGTTGGCACCTGTGCCCACGCCCAAACCCCGGCACAGCAGCGCGCCGCCACCGATCGGCTGCTCGACGCGCTGAAAGCCGCTCCGGACGAACGGTCCGCCGTCCGGCTGGAGGGGCAGTTGGAGGAAACCTGGCTGCGCTCCGGCTCCCCCGCCGTGACCCTGTTGATGAGCCGCGGTCTGCGGACAATGCAGGCGGGCGAGGACGATGAAGCGGTAAATTCGTTCTCCGACGCCATCACCCTGCAGCCGGACGTCGCCGAGGCGTGGCATCAGCGCGCCTTGGCCCGCTACCACCAGGGCGACGTCAACGGCGCGATCCACGACCTGGAAGAAACGGTGCAGTTGCAACCCCGCGACTTCGCCGCTTTCCGCACCCTCACCGACATCGCCGCCGCTCGGGAGGACTGGAAAGCCGCCTACGCCGCCTGGCAGAAGGTCATGGAACTCGACCCCAAGACCCCGGGTGGCGATGAACGCCTGCGATATCTAAAGCGCAAAGCCGTCGGCGAGGACACCTGACCCAGGCAATCGGACAACGCGCGGGAACCGCGGGACGCCCCGCGTCATCGCGGACTTGGTCCGCCCCACGCCTTTCCCGAGACACGCACTGCCACCATGCAATGCGGCCGCCGGCCGCCCCGACGATGCCGCGTCGCCTCAGCCAAATCCACTCGGCTGACCCACACGCTACCCCCTTTGCGTCCTCGGCCGGATCAGAAACAGCGTCGGCACCAACCCCAGCGCCGTGATCACCGCCATGATCCACCACCCGCGATGGAACGCCGCGACCCGATCCATCGGTGACGCCGGCGAAGCGACCACGGCGACAAAGATCGCCACCCCCACCGCCATCGCCGCCTGCCGGATCATGTTGATCACCCCCGACCCCGTCGCGAACGATGACGGCGGCAGCGACGACGCGCTGACCCCCATCAAGGTCGGAAACGTCAGCCCGACGCCAATCCCCGTGGGCACCATGCCCATCACGATGAACGCGGTGTGCGGCTCGACGCCAACGAAACTGGCATAGAACACCAGCCCGGCGACAAAGAAGCCGATCCCCACGGTGATCACCGGAGCAACCCCGAAGCGCGCGATCAGCCGCCCCGCCAGCAGCAACGACGTGATCGGCACCAGCAGCGGACCAGGTGCGATCGCCAGGCCGGTTTTCAGCGCCGACCACCCCCACGCCGCCTGCCCCCACACCGCGACCGAGAACAGCATCGCCCCAAACGCCACCGAATACGGTGCCATCACCAGCGCCGCGCCGGTGAACTGCCGGACCCGGAACAACGCGGGATCGACGAACGGATTCCCCGACCGCCGGCAATGCCGCACGAACAGCACCAGACAAACCACCGCCACCGCGGCGCTCAGCCCAATGCCGCGCGACGCCCAACCCCACTCGTTCACCTTCATGATCGCGAAGGTCAGCATTCCAATGCCGCCGGTCACCAGCAGCGCCGCCCACGAACTGGGCCGAGGCACGTCATGGCCCGGCACCTGCGGCAGTTTCCACCAGCCCACAGCAAGGGCAGCCACCCCGATCGGCACGTTGACCAGGAAGATCCAGCGCCAGCTCAGCATCACCAGCAGCCCGCCGGCCAACGGACCCGCCGCAGCCGCCAGCCCGCCGATAGCCGCCCAGGTCCGCACCGCGCCACCCCGCCGCTCAGCCGGAAACGACGCCAGGATCAGCCCGATGGAGGTCGGCGTCATCAGCGCCGCCCCCGCCGCCTGCACCACGCGGAACGCGACCAGCATGCCGACCGTGGTCGCCGCCGAACAGGCCGCCGAGGCAGCGGTGAACAATGCCACGCCGAGCAGGAAACTCCGGTCGCGCCGGTGGCGCTCCGCCAGCCGCCCGAAGAACACCAACAGCGCGGCGTAGGCGATCGCGTAGCCGTTCAGGATCCACGACAAATTCTCCAGCGACGCCCCGCTGAACTCCCGAGCGATGTTCGGCAGGCCGACATTGACGATAAACAGGTCAAGATTGGCCAGGACGATCCCGATGCAGACGATCGCCAGGACCTGGTTTGGCGAGGCGGCGGACTGCCTCGACCGCTCGATCGGCCGCGGTCTAACCGTCACGGTCAGATCCGGGGCCAAAGCATCCGGCTGATCGGCTTCCACAAGCGTCTTCATGCTGACCCGTCCTCATAATAGAACAAAACTCATTGCGTTTTATTCGCAGGCAAAAAAACTAGCCGATCGCCTCCAGCAGGCTCCCCAGCGTCGTCCGCCGCAGCGTCACCTCGACCGCTGTATCCGTCGCCCCAAAGA
>DATAZJ010000132.1:0-10166 GCA_036272115.1 Rhodopila sp.
CCATCCCGTGATGCCTGGCGTGCTCATCATCGAGAGCATGGCGCAAACCGCTGCAGTGCTGGTGGTGGAAACGCTGGGACCGGAGGCCGCCGGCAAGCTGGTGTATTTCATGTCGATCGAGGGTGCCAAATTCCGCCGCCCCGTCGTGCCGGGCGATCAACTGCGCATTCATATCGTCAAGGAACGCAGCCGCGGCAACGTTTGGCGGTTCCATGGGATCGCCAAGGTGGATGGCACGACGGTGGCGGAGGCGACCTACTCCGCCATGATCATGGACCGCGCCGCGCCGCCTTCGTCTTGAGCATGATCGCGCCGCGCGGCACGTGCGAAGCGCGTGAATCATGCGATCAAGCAAAATAAGCATGATCGTGCCGAGCGGCACGTGCGAAGCGCGTGAATCATGCGATCAAACGAGCGCCAAACTGTGTTCAGGCTGCCTGCGCGCGGTTTGGTAACGCCAAAATCCTAGACGAAACAGAGTGTTACAGGGCAGGATCGGAAACATCGGGCAACAATGATTGAGTTGGAGGCCGCCGCCCCCGCCCATAGTTTGGCCGCGATCCTGGCCCAATAGATGCGACGGAACCGAATATTCATGGACTCGATGACGGATATCAGCCCACACATGACCGATCGCACCAGCATTCACCCGACCGCGATCGTGGCGCATGGCGCCGAACTGGGCCCTGGCGTGGAGATCGGCCCGTTCTGCACGGTCGGACCGAATGTCGTCATCGAGGCCGGTGCCAAGCTGGTGTCGCATGTCGTGGTCGAGGGCTACACCCGCATCGGGGAAGGGGCTCAGTTGTTCCCCTTCTGCACCGTGGGCCTGGCGCCGCAGGATCTGAAATACAAAAACGAACCGACGCGCTGCGAAATTGGCGCACGCACCCTGGTGCGGGAGCATTGCACCATCCATCGCGGCACCGCGACCGGCGTCGGCGTGACCCGGGTCGGCAGCGACTGCATGCTGATGGCGGTGGTCCATGTCGCGCACGACTGCCAACTGGGCAGCAACGTCATCATCGCCAACAACGCGGTCATGGGCGGCCATGTCAGCATCGGCGACCACGCGGTGGTCGGCGGATCGGCGGCCATCCACCAGTTCGTCCGCATCGGCCGGGCGGCGATGATCGGCGGTGTCTCCGGCGTCGAGGGTGACGTGATCCCGTTCGGCAGCGTCATCGGCAATCGTGCTCGTTTGGCTGCTCTGAACGTCGTCGGCCTGCGCCGCCGCGGCTTCGACAAGGAGTCGATCCAGCGGCTGCACATCGCGTTCAAGGCGCTCTACAGCAAGCAGGGCGTGTTCGCGCAGCGGCTGGAAGCGACTCGCGCCAAATTCGGCGACGATCCCCTGGTCGGCGAAGTCCTGGCCTTCATCGACGCCCCGAGCCATCGCGGCTTGATCCGGGCGGAGTAGCTTGCCGCCAATGCCGTGTGCTGCGATCCTCCGCCGAAAGAGGAGACAGCCATGAGCGACACATTACCCACCGCCACGCGGGTTGCCGATCCCGGCATTCGCGCGCTGTACCGGCTGGAAAACCGCTGGCAGGCCTGGCTGGATGTCGAAGTGGCGCTGGCCCGCGCCCAGGCGGAACTCGGCATCATCCCCGCCGCCGCCGCGGACGCGATCGCCGGTGCCGCTCGGCTGGAGAAGATGGATCGCGCCCGCATCGATGAGGGCTTCGCCCGCACCGGCCACACGATCGTTCCGTTGGTCTGGGAACTCAGCCGCGTCGTCGGCGATCCGCATGGCGGTTGGGTCCATTGGGGTGCGACGACGCAGAACATCACCCAGACCGGTGATCTGCTGGTCCTGCGACAGGCCCACACCGTGTTCCTGCGGCAGATCGGCGAGATCCTTTCGGCGATGGCGAGCCTGGCCGAACGCGGCGCCGAGATGCCGATCGCCGGCAGGACCCATGGCCAGCACGCCGTCCCCGCGACCTTCGGCTACAAGGTCGCCGTCTGGATCGACGAATTGATCCGCCACACGGACCGTTTCCGCCAGGCCGCGCCGCGTCTGTTCGTTGCCATGTTGGGCGGCGGCGCCGGCACTTATGCCTCACTCGGCAAAAACGGACCGCCCGTGCAACAGGCGATCGGCCGGCTGCTCGGTTTTGGTTCCATGACCGTTCCATCACGCGCCATCGGCGATCACCTGGCGGAAAATATCATGCTGCTGGGCCTGCTCGCCGCGACATGCGGCAAAATCGGCCGCGAAATCTACACATTGATGAAGACCGAGTTCGGTGAGGTGGAAGAACCGGTGCCGCCCGGCACCGTCGGCAGTTCCACCATGCCGCAGAAACGAAATCCGAAACTGTGCCAGGACATCATCGCCGCCGCCGCCGAAATTCGCTGCATGGTGCCGCTGGCGCTGGAAGCGATGATGACGGAGCATGAGGCGGACCGGACCACAAGCCTGATGATGGACACAGCGGAATCGCGATGCTGCATCGCGACCGGCGACATGCTGAGCCGCCTGGCCGAGGTGGTCGGCGACCTGCGGCTCGATCCGGTCCGGATGCGTGCCAATCTGGATCTTGGCGGCGGCTTGATCATGGCCGAGGCAGTGATGCTGGAACTGGGGGCGGCGATCGGCCGGCAGCACGCGCACGACGCGGTGTATGATGCTGCGCAGGACGCCTTTGTGCAGGGGAAATCGTTCGGCGAACTGCTGGCCGCCGATACACGTGTCACCACACACATGACGCCGGAGCAGATCACCGGCCTGCTCGACCCGACCGCCTATACCGGGCTATGTGCCGACATGGCTCGTGCCGGTGCCGCCAGGGCCCGCGCCGCCGCGATGGAGCTTTAGAAATGACCGAGTTGGACGTCGATCATCTGCGTTCGTGGATAGGCAAGCAGGAAACGTTGCACGATCAGGTCACGCGGTTTCCGATCGCCGCGTTGTCGGCGACCCTGGACCGCGACGATCCGGCACCCGCCGCCGGCGATCCGTTGCCGCCGCTATGGCACTGGCTGTATTTCCTGCCCACAGCAAGGCAGTCCGCGCTGGGACCCGACGGGCACCCGGCGCGCGGCGGGTTCCTGCCCCCGGTACCGCTGCCGCGCCGGATGTGGGCCGGTGGACGTTTCACTTTCCATCAACCGCTCCGCGTGGACGAACCTATCACCCGGATTTCCACGGTCCAGGACGTCACGGTGAAGCAAGGCCGCAATGGCGCATTGTGCTTCGTCCTGGTGCGCCACGAAGTGACCGGATCCAACGGGCTGGCCTTGGCCGAGGAGCACGACATCGTCTATCGCGACGCGCCCGGGCCGAACGAAGCGCCCGCGGCGCCCCGGCAGGTGCGGACGGACGGCGTCTGGCAGCGCGATATCCAACCCAGCGACCCGCTGCTGTTCCGTTACTCGGCGCTGACGTTCAACAGCCACCGCATCCACTACGACCGTCGCTACGTGACCGAAACAGAAGGCTACCCCGGTCTGATCGTCCACGGCCCGCTGATCGCCACGCTGCTGATCGACCTGCTGCGGCGGAACACCGATCGTCCGGTCACATCGTTTCGATTCCGAGCGGTCAGTCCGCTGTTCGATGTTGCGCCTTTCTCGGTGCACGGGGTGCCGGAGGGGCAGGGCGCGGCATTATGGGCGCGCAACCCGACCGGGCATGTGGCGATGGAGGCGGAGGCGACGTTCTAGCCCGAACGGCGGAGTTCGGTAACAAGGTTAAGGTTCAACACAGATTACGTGGACGTAACGCAAAAATTACACGAAAGTTATTAATCGTCCGAAACCGCCGAAGCACCGGTTCGGGCGCTTCGGTAGTTGGTTTCACCCGCCGAGTAATCCGCGGCCTTAATCCATCTAATCTATGTGCAATACTTGCCTTTTGGCAACCCGCCGTCCGCCCCACACCTCACCTGACCATTTCGTTGCCGCCGCAATCGCTTCGCGCTATATCTCGTGGACCGTCGTTCAGGAGGCTCCATGATCCGTCGCCGTACCTTGCTGCTGACCGCCCCCGCTGTCATCGCCACCACACGAGCACACGCGGCCGACGCGGTGAAAGTGGGTGTCCTGCTGCCGCTCACAGGCAATTCCGCCGGATCGGGGCTGGAAGCCAAGGCCGCCGTGCAGACCGCCGCCGACATCATCAACACCGGCCATCCGGAGCTGAAAGGCCTCACGATCGGTCTGAAGCCGGGGTTGCCCAACCTCGGCGGCGCCAAGATCGAGCCGATTTTCGTCGATCACCGCGGCGATCCCTCCATGGCACAGAGCCTGGCGTTGAAGTTGATCACCGGCGACAAGGTCTCGGCGCTGTTCGGCGCCTATCAGTCCTCCTGCGCGATGACCGCGACGGCGGTATCGGAACGCTATGGCGTCCCGTTCGTCGTCTCGGACTCGGTCGCGGCCAACATTACCGGGCGAGGCTTCAAGTTCACCTTCCGCGTCACCCCGATCGCCGCCAACTTCGCCGACAGCTACATGCGGTTCCTGCTGGATCAGAAAAAGGCCGGCCGCACCATCGATAACGTCGCCATCGTCAACGAGAATACCGATTACGGCACCTCGGTCGGCGATGCGATCGCGGCGGGTGCGCAGAAAGCCGGCCTGCCGGTGTCCATCCGCATCCCGTACAGCGCGAACGGTGCCGATGTCTCGGCGCAGGTTCTGCAACTGAAACAGAAGAGCCCCTCGGTCGCGCTGTTCGTCAGCTACGCCTCCGATGCCATCCTGTTCATGCGCACGATGAAGAGCCTGGACTACCTGCCGCCGATGATCATCGGTGACTCCGCCGGGTTCTCCGATTCATCATTCCTGCCGGCGGTGGGCGCCATGTCCAAGGGCCTGGTCAACCGCAGCGTCTGGAGCAAAGGTCCGCCCGGCAGCCTGTCGGCCGGGGTCAACGCGATTTACCAGGCAAAGACCGGCAATGAGATCAGCGATGTCAGCGGCCGGTGCCTTCAGGCGTTCTTCGTGCTGGCCGACGCGGTGAACCGGGCCGGATCGGCCGATCCACACAAGCTGCAAGCGGCGTTGAAAGCGACCGCGATGCCGCACAGCGCGATGATCATCGGCTATCGCGGCGTGCGCTTCGACGACACCGGTCAGAATGTGGAAAGCGCGACGTATCTGACACAGCTTCAGGGCAAGGACTTCGTCACCATCTGGCCCGAAGATGCGGCGGTCGCTAAGGTCGAATGGCCGATGGCCGGCTGGCGGTAACCGAACTTTGGCATCGCGGCGCGCTCGATTCTACGGCGCGCGCCGCCATTCCTTCTCCAGCGCCAGCCAGCCTGCCATCAGTCTCCCACCATCCGGCGGATAGTGTTCCTCCAGAACCGTCAGGTTTTCGATCCGGTCCACCCGGAAATGCCGGTAGTCGGTCCGCATCTCGCACCAGGCCGCGATCAGCGTCGCATTGACGTAATACGCCAGCGCAATCGGCCAGATGGTGCGGCGACTGTGCCGGTCCTGCTCATCTACATATTCCAGCCGCAGCTTGCGGGTATCGCGGATCGCACTGCGGATTTCCGACAGATCGACCCCATCGGCCACCTGTGCCCGTCCTTCGCCGACATAGAACGGCGCCGCGTCCAGATAGGCCCGAGCCTGATCGGGCAGCACCACGGCGATCTTGGCCAGAACGCTTGCGGCCGCATCCTGCAGTGACGGATCGCGCAGCCGTCCGACCAAACGCGCGCCGACCGCGATCGCATCCACTTCCTCGGTCGTGAACATCAGCGGCGGCAGGTCGAAGCCCCGGCGCAGCACATAACCGATGCCGGCCGCCCCCTCGATCGGCACGCGGCGCGCCTGCAACGTGGCGACATCGCGGTAGACCGTGCGAACCGTGACCTCCAACTGCTCCGCCAGGCAAGCCGCGGTGATCGGTCCCTTCGCCGCCCGCAACGCCTGGATAACGTCGAACAGCCGATCGGCTCGGCGCATGGCACACCTCATGACAAAAACGCGAGGTCGCGTGCTACTGACATAACGCTGTCAGCAACCCATGTCTATGTTCTCCCCTGGATAGACGAAGGGCTGCGGATACTGCGATGTCAGATAGAATGTCCGTAACCCGGGGGCGCCGGCGATCCGCCCCTCTTCCGGCCTGTCACCGAACCGGGCAGACTGAGGCCGGGTATGGGGAGACGGCTTGAATGAGACAGATCGCAACGACGGTGCTGATCGCCGGCGGCGGCCCAGTCGGACTGACAGTGGCGATGGACCTCGCCTGGCGCGGCATTCCCGTCCTGGTGCTGGAAAGTCGCGCGCCCGGCGAGCCCCCCAGCGTCAAATGCAACCACGTCAGCGCCCGCACCATGGAGATTTTTCGCCGGCTGGGCGTGGTGGAGGCGGTGCGCAACACCGGCCTGCCCGCCGATTATCCCAATGACGTCGCGTTCCGCACGACCACCACCGGAACCGAGCTGTCGCGCATCCCGATCCCCTGTCGCGCCGACCGCTACACCGCGACCGGCGGGCCGGATACCTGGTGGCCGACGCCGGAGCCGCCGCACCGGATCAACCAGATCTACCTGGAGCCGGTGCTGTTCGACCACGCCAAGGCGATGCCGGGCGTCCGTATCCTGAACCGCACACAACTCACGGGCTTCGAACAGACCGACACCGGCGTGACCGCCACCGCCGCCGACCTGGACGGCGGCGAGGACCTGACCATCACCGCTACCTACATGATCGGCGCGGACGGCGCCCATTCCACGGTACGGCGGCGGATCGGTGCCAGCCTGACCGGTGACGCCGTGCTGGAACACCGCCAATCCACCTATTTCCGGGCGCCGGACCTGCTGAAGGCGACGCCGACCAAGCCGGCCTGGGCGAACACCTCGCTCAATCCGCGCCGCAGCGCCAACATGTTCGCGATCGACGGGCGGGAGACGTGGCTGATCCACAACTACATGCGGCCGGGTGAAACCTTCGACAACGTCGACCGCGATTGGTGCATGCGCACCGTGCTGGGCGTCGGACCATCGTTCCCGATCGAGATCATCACCAAGGAGGACTGGACCGCCCGCCGCATGATCGCCGACCGTTTTCGTGACCGCCGGGTATTCCTTTGCGGCGATGCCGCCCATATCTGGGTGCCGAACGCCGGCTACGGCATGAACGCTGGGATCGCTGACTCGATGAACCTGTCATGGATGATGGCGGCGGTGCTGAAGGGCTGGGCGTCGCCGGCGATCCTCGAATCTTACGAGATCGAACGGATGCCGATCACCGCCCAGGTGTCTCATTACGCCATGGATACATCGACCGCGCTGGCGAAACAGCGTGGCGGCATCCCCGACAATCTCGAGGAACCGGGTCCCGAGGGCGATGCGGCCCGCGCCCGCGTCGGTCAGGACGCGTATGACATCAATGTCGGCCAGTTCTGCTGCGGCGGATTGAACTTCGGTTCGTTCATCGAGAACTCGCCGATCATCGCCCATGACGGCCCCGCTCCCGGGTACACGATCTACGACTTCACCGCGTCCACCGTGCCGGGCTGCCGGACGCCGCATATCTGGCTGGGGCAGGGGATATCACTGTACGACGCGATGGGCCCCGACTTTACCTTGTTGCGCTTCGATCCCACGCTGGATGTCGGCAATCTGCTGGCGGCGGCGGAGATCCGGGGCGTGCCGCTGCATCTGCTGGACGTTTCGACCAAGGAACCGGTTTATGCGGAGAAACTCGTTCTTTCACGCCCCGATCAACACATTGCCTGGCGGGGGAACGCAATGCCCGCCGACCCGATGGCCCTGATCGACCGGATCCGCGGCGCCGGTCCCCGGCCGCGCTAAACCCCGCGACGAAACCGGGCGCTCCATGCCCGCGTTGATGCTCTTCCGGAGGATACGATGGACGACGTTGGCTTTTACCAGGATCTTGCGCCCTCGATTGACCTGTCGGACCGGTTCCAATCGGTGCGCGGGGCTACCGAAGCCCTGGCCGCCGGCCTGACGGAGGAGGACCAGTGCGTCCAATCCATGCCCGATGCCAGCCCGACAAAGTGGCACCGGGCGCATACGACGTGGTTTTTCGAGCAATTCGTGCTGGTGCCGAACGTCCCCGGCTACCAGGTGTTCGACCCGGCTTTCAACTTCCTGTTCAATTCCTATTATGAGGCGGTGGGGCCACGTCATCCGCGCCCGTCCCGCGGCCTGCTGACCCGGCCGTCCGCCGACCGGGTAACCCAGTACCGCCACCACGTCGATGCGGCGCTGCGGCAGGCGATTCCGATGCTGCCCGCCGAAATCAGGGACGTCGTCGAACTCGGCCTGCATCACGAGCAGCAGCATCTGGAGCTTCTTGTCACCGACCTGCTGCACGCCTTCGCCGCCAATCCGTTATGTCCGGCCATCGACCCCGACTGGCGGGAGCCGTCTGGCCAGCCCGGGAAGACAACATTCGTCGAATGTCCCGCCGGGCTGCATCGGATCGGTCATGCCGACACCGGCTTCTGCTTCGATAACGAAACGCCGGCGCACCGGACCTATCTGCATCCGCACGCCATCGCCTCCCGCTTGGTGCGCAATAGCGACTGGCTCGGTTTCATCCAGGACGCCGGCTACCGGACATCGTCGTTGTGGATGTCCGACGGATGGGCGACCGTGCGGGACGCGGATTGGGCAGCGCCGTTGCACTGGCGGCAGCAGGACGGCACCTGGTTTCAATTCGGGCCCGGCGGGCTGGTGCCGCTCGCGCTGGATGCCCCGGTGCGCCACATCAGTTGGTACGAAGCGGACGCCTTCGCCCGCTGGAGCCAGGCTCGGCTGCCCACCGAAGCGGAATGGGAAGCTGCCAGCGCCAATCCGGCGATACACGAAATCACCGGCCATGTCTGGCAGTGGACCGAAAGCGCCTATCGTCCCTATCCGGGCTATCGCGCCGCCCCTGGGGCGATCGGCGAATACAACGGCAAGTTCATGATCAACCAGATGGTCCTGCGCGGCGGCTCGTGGACCACGCCGCAAGACCATACAAGACCGACCTACCGGAATTTCTTCCACCCCGACAAAAGATGGCAGTTCACCGGCCTTCGTCTGGCCAAGGACCTATAGCGGGAGGCTGATGTGCCAAATGATACCGGATTTATCCCGCATGACCAGCGGGCGGACGTCCTTGATGCTGCTTTGGGCGGCCTGACGGCATCGCCCAAGACATTGCCGGCGATGCTGTTCTACGACGATGAAGGCTGCCGGTTATTCTATGACATTACCAGGCTGCCCGAATATTACCTGACGCGAACGGAAACCGCGCTGCTGACCTCGATCGCCGCGAGCGCGGTGCCGGACAGTTTCCGCGATGCCGTGCTGGTGGAATTCGGCGGCAGCGACGAAACCAAGGCGCGCATCCTGCTGGATCGGCCGGACTCGCCGTTCACCACCTATGTGTCGATCGACGTCGCGGGCCCGTCGCTGACCGCCATGCAGGCGCGGCTGAGTGACGCCCATCCCGGCCTCAACGTCGTCCCCATCGCTGCCGATTTCATGCAGCCCCTGCGTCTGCCGCCGCTTGGCGCGCCGCGCATGGGATTCTTCCCAGGCTCGACGATCGGCAATCTCGATCCTGCCTCGGCGACCCGTTTCCTCGCCTCGGCTCGGGAGTCCCTCGGCCCCGATTCATGGTTCCTGCTGGGCGCCGACCTGCGCAAAAGCCCGCTTGTATTGCTGCCGGCTTACAACGATGCGGCTGGCGTGACGGCGGCCTTCAACCTCAACCTGCTGCGCCGCCTGAACCGGGAGGCGGGGGCCGATTTCGACATCGACGCCTTCCGTCACGAGGCGGTGTGGAACGACGCCGAAAGCCGGATCGAAATGCACCTGTTCGCCAGAAGCGACCAGACGGTGCATCTGGGCGGCCGGCGCATCGTCTTCCAGGAAGGGGAGTCGATCCACACCGAGAACAGCTACAAGCACACGCCTGACCGTCTGATCGAGATCGCAAGCCGAGCGGGGTGGGGCATGCAGCGGGTGTGGAAGGATCGGGACGGGCTGTTCGGGGTGTTCCTGTTCCGCGGCGGGTAGCGCGGGGCGCTGTGTCGCGATTTTCGCGGACTGGAGTGGTTAGGCGCGCGAAACCCAGCGATTCAAACGCAGATTTAGGTGAGGAAGCGCACGGATTACGCGGAAACATGGCTCGCGTGGAGAGCAGGTTCTTCGTCTTGGCCTGCGCTTCGGCGG
>DATAZJ010000133.1:0-14275 GCA_036272115.1 Rhodopila sp.
GCTCTGCAGCGTGTCGCGATCGAGCCCCGAGGTGATCGCGCCCTTCATCGCTTCAAGCTCGGCGACAACGCTGTCGATGCTCTCGCCGTAGCGCTGCAGCGGCACGCATTCCGCGCGGCCACGCGACTCGACGTCGGAGATCTCGGCGACAACGACGGCAACGACGGTCTTGATCCCGTCCGCGGTCATCAACGGGCGCGCGAGCGGGCACGCACGCTGGGTGACTGTCAGTCGTTGCGGATGTGGCGCCATGTCCGTCCCGGTCCTTTCGGCAAATTTCCACGCAAATGATCTTATACCGCTATCGGTGACGCCGAGCAGTATGGCTCCGACGTCGGTTCAATGTCCGCTTTCCCATCTGAACCTGACCATGGCGACAGAACCAGTGCCCGATCGCGGCAAGGCACGAGTCACGAAGTGCCCTCGATGTTCCACGTGAATCGGGCTCTCATACCAACCGGCGTTGATTCAGACTCGTCGGTTGACCCCGTCCCTCATGCCGACGGAGGTCGGTATCCACGCCTTTTACGAGCGGAAACAAAGGCATGGATGGCGAGCCTGCGCTCGCCATGACGGTTGCACGGCGGTGCCGATGGGTCAACAACAAGGGCGATTGGTATCAGACGTATCTGCCGGGATAGAGCAGCGGCACCAGTGACCTGACCTCCGGCAAAACGAAATCCGGCCTCGGTACGCTGGGATGCAGTTCCAGCCCGTGCCGATTGATCCAGGCGATCGTCAGACCGAGCGGCTTGCCACCGACCATGTCGGTGAATTGCGATTGTCCGGAATGCAGGATCTCCTCCCGTTGCACGCCGGCATGATCGAGCAGATACCGGAACAATGTCCCATCGGGTTTGTAGCCACGCGCCCGTTCGGCCGTGCAAACCAGATCGAAATGGCGGCCGATCGGCGTAACACCAAGCAGATCGTCGTCTATGTTCGAAACGATCGCCAGGCGGTGGTGCCGTGCCAGGACATCCAGTGCGCGCGGCACGTCCGGGTAGAGTTGTAAGCGTGCATAAGCCTCGAAGTAGCGCTCGATCAGCGAGCCGTCGGCGCCATGCAGGCCGAAATGCTCGAAGGTTTCTTCAAGCGCGAGACGGCAGATTTCCTTGTACGACCGATAGGGTTCGCTGTAGTGGGCAATGTTGCGCTGCTGCCAGTAGCCCCAGAATGGGCGCAGTTCCATTTCCCGCCCACCGGCGTCGTCGAGGATCGAGCGGTAGGCGGCGTAGGTACCGAAATGTGTGTCGATCAGCGTGCCGAAAACGTCGAATGACAGAAGTTTCGGCAACCCCGCCGGCCACGGACCGGCATCGCGGTGTGTGTGTTGCATCGACCGACCACAGACCCCATCCGCCGACAGCGCCAGTATCCGCGGCGGCGAACCGGAGTTGCAGAAATGCGACCCCCATCCGATGGCGGGCAGGCGGTATCGGCTTGCAAGATCGCCTTTCAGTGCCATGCTGCGGCGATCACGCAGTCCGAGGGCCCCTTTGCCGCAGTGGGACGACATTCGGTTGCTTCTGGCGGTCGCGAGCCAGGGAAGCTACGCCAGGGCGGCGCGGCAGACCGGGGTCAGTCTCGCCACAATCAGCCGCCGGCTCCGTGCCCTGGAGCAATCGCTCGGTGTCGTGCTGGTGGAGCGACGGGCCGATGGACACCGGCTGACCCCTCAGGCGCAGGCGCTGCTGCCTGCCGCCAGCAGAATGGCCGCCGCGGCGGGAGACCTGCGTGCCAGTGCCGGCCCCGGTCATGCCGAAATCCGTATCCTGGCCCGGGAATGGGAAGCCTTGTTTCTGATCCGGCATTTGTCGGACCTGACGTCAATGCTGCCCAACATCGAAATCGAGATCGGCTATAAACATTGGCCCGACCTGGCCCGATGGGAAGCCGATCTGATCCTGACCGACCACACCTCCACCGCCGCCAACGTGGTCGCCCGCAAGCTTGGGCGCATGGCATTCGCAGTGTATGGCAGCCAGACCTATGTCGCGGGCAGGCAACAGGCATTTTCACCGGATCGCTATCGTGACTGTAACTGGGTCGGATTCACGGCCGCCCATCGTTACTTTTCCGCGGAACAATGGTTGACGCGCCAGCGTCCGGACGGTGCGCCGGCGACCCATCGGTTCGACAACGCATTCATGCTGCTGGAAGCGGTGCGCGGTGGCATCGGCCTGGGTCTGTTGCCGGTTTGGCTGGGCGAACATGACCCGCTGCTGGTGCGCGTGTCGGAGGTTTTGCCGGACCTTCTCCATCAGACCAGCTACCTGATGAACGCCGATTTGCGCCACGAACCGCGCCTGCGCGCCGTCGCCGATGCCATCGCCCTGCTGTTCCGCCGCGAACGGCCGCATGTCGCCGGCGAGACGATCGGCGAGGGTCAGGCCGTGCGCCGCCCCAACAGCCTGGACATCGGATAGCTTCCACCCGAACCGAACTTTCCCACGGGCGGCCCGTCTTCGGTGCAGCCTGCCCGGTGGTAGAAACGCCGCGCCGTCTCGGTGCTGAGCAGATAACAGCGCTCATTGCCCTCCCGCACCGCCCGTTCTTCCAGCGCACCGATCACCGCTCGGCTTACGCCACGAAACCGGTCATGGTAGCCCCTCGGCCACCATGACGAAGGCCGATCGTGCTCTGGCCGAGCCGCTTAATGGCTGGGGATCGCCTAGCAATCCATGTCGTCGTTGATCCGTCGCACCAGGATCTCCCGCTTTCCGACATGGTTTGCGGTGCTGATGATGCCTTCCTTTTCCATCTGCTCGATCAGTTTGGCAGCCTTGTTGTAGCCGATGTTCAGGTGCCGCTGGATGAATGAGGTGGAGGCCTTGCCCTCACGCGCGACGATGTCCACGGCCTGGTCGAAGAGGCTCTTGTCGCCGTCGCTGGCGCCGGCCATCCCTGACAGCAGCGGGTCGGCATCGCCGCCGCCGCCGCCGGAACCCTCCATCGGTTCGGTGACGTCATCCAGATAGGCCGGTTCGCCCTGTTCGCGCAGGAAGGCGACGACCTTCTCCACTTCATCGTCCGAAACGAACGGGCCATGCACGCGGGTTACCCGGCCGCCACCTTGCATATACAGCATGTCGCCCATGCCCAGCAGTTGTTCGGCCCCCTGCTCACCCAAGATCGTCCGGCTGTCGAATTTGCTGATCACCTGGAAGCTGATGCGGGTCGGGAAGTTGGCCTTGATGGTGCCCGTAATGACATCCACCGACGGCCGCTGAGTCGCCATGATCACGTGGATCCCGGCCGCGCGTGCCATCTGCGCCAGACGCTGCACCGCCTGCTCGATCTCCTTGCCGGCGACCATCATCAGGTCGGCCATTTCGTCGACCACGACGACGATGAACGGCAGAGGCTCCAGCGCCAGCGGCTGTTCCTCGAACGTCGGCCGGCCGGTATCGGGGTCGAAACCAGTTTGCACCTTGCGTGTAACGACCTCGCCCTTGGCCCGAGCCTCCGCGACGCGGTCGTTGAACCCGCCGACATTGCGTACGCCAAGCTGCGACATCGCCCGATACCGCCGCTCCATCTCCCGCACCGTCCATTTCAGCGCGGTCACCGCCTTGGCCGGTTCGGTCACCACCGGCGCCATCAGGTGGGGGATGCCTTCGTAGATCGACAGTTCCAGCATCTTCGGGTCGATCAGGATCAGGCGGCACTGATCCGGCGACAGACGATACAGCAGCGACAGGATCATCGCGTTCACGCCGACGGATTTGCCCGATCCGGTGGTGCCCGCGATCATCAGATGCGGCATCCGCGCCAGATCGGCGACGATGGCCTTGCCGCTGATGTCCTTGCCCAGGGCCATCGACAGCTTGCCGGCGGATTTCTGTACCTCCTCGCTGGACAGGATCTCACTCAGGTAGACGGTTTCGCGCTTGCTGTTCGGCACCTCGATGCCGATCACGTTGCGGCCGGACACGGTGGCGATGCGGACCGCGGTCACCGACAGGCTGCGGGCGACGTCGTCGGCCAGGCCGATGACGCGGGCGCTGCGGATGCCGGGGGCGGGCACCAGTTCATACAGGGTGACCACCGGGCCGGGCCTGATCTCGACGATTTCACCCTGCACGCCGTAGTCGGACAGGACGGTTTCCAGCAGGCGGGCATTGGCTTGCAGCGCCTCCTCGCTGGGGCCGGTGCTGGCGCGCGGCGGGGGTTCCTTCAGCAATGCCATCGGCGGGAACTTCCAGCCGATCTCCTGCAGCGGCAGGATCTGCTGCTCCGGCCGGCGTGACGGCGGTGCCGGTTTCGCACCGCGGACCGGCGGGGCGGCGATGACGGCGGGTTCGCTGTGGATCGGGCCGTCCGCCCTGGGTTCCTCGCGTCCGCCTTCCCGCATCACCGGACGCAGGCGCGCCGAGGGGTCGGGTGACGTTTCGGGTGCCAGTCCTGGTCCCCGGTTCACCAGGTTCACCAGCCAGCCGGAGGCATCGCTGACCCCGCCGGCACCACGCGACAGTGCGCCGACGGCGCCGATGCCGCCGGATACCGAGAATCGGGCGGCGACTCCGGCCGCATGGCCCGCGCTGCGCCATTCGGAGCGGGACAGCCCCAGTGACAGCAGGCCGAGGACGATCGCCAGCACGGTGCTCAGCAGCCAGATCGAGGCCGACCCGACGATGCCGAACAGCGCGTGCCCGGCGCCCCATTCGGCGTTCGCGATAATTTGTCCGATCGAGCCGCCCAGGCCGGCCATGACCGGCCAGTGTATGGCGTGAGGCATATGCACGACGGCTATGGAAGCGGCCAGCAGCGGCATGGCCGCCAGCAGCGCCGCGATCCGGCCGCCGAAGCTGCCCAGGCCGCGGCGGGAGGCGATTCGCCAGCACCAGGTCAGCATGGCGATCCCCGGCAAGGCACCGAACACGCCGAACCCTTGCAGCAATATGTCGGACAGCATCGCCCCGGCCGGGCCGGCCATATTGGCGACGTGCCGCGTGGTGGCGGTGTCCAGCGACGGATCGCGTGGGTCGTAGGTCGCCAGCGCCACCAGGGTCGCCAGACCCAGCAACCCGAGCAGAAGGCCGCCGAATTCGGCGCTGCGCTGGGTCATCAGTGCCCTGACGGCGGGGGAGGCGAATTTGCGGGCTTCCATCATCGATGATCGGGTGGCCATTTGTCCTGCCTGTGTCCTTGCGGCGTCACGCGAACTATACGCTGGAACACACTGATAAATGAAGCACCATCGGAGCCACCCTTCCCAGCCTTGTCCCAAGTGATAGAAACCGGGCTTCAAAGCGAAGGAGATGGTCATGACGGAACCCGCACCTCGGTTGCTGGCGAACGCGTTGCGCTTCCTGGCGATGGACGCGGTGGAGAAGGCGAACTCCGGCCACCCCGGTATGCCGATGGGCATGGCCGACATCGCTGAGGTGCTGTGGCGCCATCATCTGCGGCACAATCCGGCCGATCCGAAATGGCCGGGCCGCGACCGGTTCGTGGTGTCCAACGGTCACGGGTCGATGCTGCTGTACGGGCTGCTGCACCTGACCGGTTACGACCTGCCGTTGGAGGAGCTGAAGCAGTTCCGCCAGTTGCATTCCAAGACCCCGGGCCATCCGGAGTACGGCCTGACGCCGGGCGTCGAGACCACCACCGGACCGCTGGGGCAGGGGCTGGCGACGGCGGTCGGCATGGCGCTGGCGGAACAGCAACTGGCGCTGGCGTTCAACCGCGGAGAGCATGCGATCGTCAACCACCGCACCTTCGTGTTCTGCGGCGATGGCTGCTTGATGGAAGGCATCTCGCACGAGGCCTGCTCCTTCGCCGGGTCGATGCAGTTGGAGAAGTTGATCGTCTTCTATGACGACAACGGGATTTCCATCGACGGCCACGTCTCGGGCTGGTTCAACGACGACACGCCCAAGCGGTTCGAGGCCTATGGGTGGCGGGTGATCCGCGACGTGGACGGGCTGGACAGCGCGGCGGTGGAGGCGGCGGTCGCCGAAGCGGTCACGCCCTGCGGGCGGCCGACAATGGTGTGCTGCAAGACCATCATCGGCTTCGGGGCTCCGAAAAAGGCCGGCACCCACGAAGCCCATGGCGCGGCACTGGGTGCGAGCGAAGTGGCGGCAACGCGGGCGGCTCTGGACTGGCCGTATCCGCCGTTCGAGGTGCCGGCGGATATCCGTGCCGGCTGGGATGCCCACGAAGCCGGTGCCGCCCGGCAGGCGGAGTGGCAGAAATCGTTCGATGCCTATGCCGCGGCCTTCCCCACCGAGGCGGCTGAGTTCAAGCGCCGGGTCGCGGGCGCGCTGCCCGCCGATTTCGCCGCGAAGGCGGATGCGGTGATCGCCGAGGCCGCCGCGGTGACCGACCCGATCGCCACGCGCAAGACGTCACAGAACGCCATCCAGGCGTTCTCGGCGTTCATGCCGGAGTTCTTTGGGGGTTCGGCGGATCTGACGGGATCGAACCTGACCAACTGGAAGGGCTGCATCACCATCGATCACGGCAAGGCCGGCAATTACCTGCATTACGGGGTGCGGGAGTTTGGTATGTGCGCGATGCTGAGCGGCATCGCCCTGCACGGGGGATACATTCCGTTCGGCGGCACGTTCGTTACCTTCTCGGACTACGCGCGCAATGCGATCCGGCTGGCGGCGCTGATGGGGATTCGTTCCATCTACGTGCTGACGCACGACAGTTTGGGGCTGGGTGAGGATGGACCGACGCATCAGCCGATCGAGCATGCCGCGTCACTGCGGCTGATCCCCGGGCTGGATGTGTGGCGTCCGTGCGACATGCTGGAGACAGCGGCGGCATGGCGTTTTGCGCTGGAGCGGCAGGACGGACCGAGCGCGTTGCTGCTTTCGCGGCAGAATTTGCCTCAGCACGGTGGCGGAACGGATCGGGCTGCGCTGGTGGCTCGGGGCGGGTACGTGCTGTCGGATGTGGAGGGCAAGCCGGATGTGGTGCTGATCGCGACCGGGTCCGAGGTCGGCATCACCACCGGTGCTCGCGACCTACTGACCGCGCGCGGGGTCAAGGCTCGGGTCGTTTCGATGCCGTGCACGGAACTATTCGACCGGCAGGACAAGGCGTGGCGGGATTCGGTGCTGCCGCCTGGGGTTCGGCGCGTATCGGTGGAAGCGGGCAGCACCATGGGTTGGTACAAGTATGTCGGGCTGGACGGGGCGGTTGTCGGTATCGACCGGTTCGGGGAATCCGCACCCGGGCCCGCGGTGATGAAGTTCTTCGGCTTTACCGCCGAGCATGTGGCGGAGGTGGTCGGGTAAGTTGCATTTGTAACGGCCGAGCGTGGTTCGGCCGTTATACCAACCGGCATTGATGCAAACTCCTCGGATGACCCAGTCCGTCATGCCGGCGCATGCCGGTATCCACGCCTTTTACGAGCGGAAACAAAGGCATGGATGGCGAGCCTGCGCTCACCATGACGGTTGCTCGGTGCTGCCGATGGGACAACATCAAGGGCGATTGGTATTACACGGGATACTTGCGTAACGACGCGATTGCGGTCATGACGCCTCGCAGTTCCGCGAGCCCGCGCAGACGTCCGACCAGCGGATAGCCGGGGTGGGTCTTTCGCTGGCCGTCGTCCAGTAGTTCGTGGCCGTGATCCGGACGCATCGGGATGCGCCAGTCCGCATCCCCGTTGTCGCGGCGGCGGTGTTGTTCCGCCAGCATCGCGGTGACGACCGCGACCATATCGACATCGCCGTCCAGGTGGTCGGCTTCCTGGAACGACCCATCGGGTTCCTTGGACACGTTCCGGAGGTGCACGAAGTGTGTCCGTCCGGCGAAGCGCGTGGCGATCGCGGGCAGGTCGTTCGTTGCGCCGGCGCCCAGCGAGCCGGTGCACAGGGTCAATCCATTCTCGTGCGCGTCGATTGTGTCGAGCAGGAATGCGATGTCGTCCTGGTTGGACACCACGCGGGGCAGGCCGAACAACGGGCGCGGCGGATCGTCGGGGTGGATGCAGAGCCGGACGCCGACCTCGGCGGCGGTCGGGACGACGGCGCGCAGGAAATCGGCAAGCCGAGCGCGTAGGTCGTTGCGGGTGATACCTTTGTAGGCGTCGAGGACATGGCGCAGGCCGGCCACGTCATAGCGTTTGTAGGCACCGGGCAACCCGGCCATGATGGTGTTGAGAAGCGCATCTTTGGTCGATTCCGACGCCGCGTCGAACCACGCTCGGGCGCGGGTCAGGACCTCCGGCTTGTGGTCCGCTTCCGCGCCGGGCCGTTGCAGCATGAAGCAGTCGAACGCGGCGTGTTCGTGGGCGTTGAAACGCAGGGCCGTGCCACCGCCCGGCAGCGGGACCGCGAGTTGGGTGCGGGTCCAGTCCAACACCGGCATGAAGTTGTAGCAGACACAGTTGACCCCTTGCGCTGCCAGATTGCGTAATGACTCGCGATAGTTGGCGAACAGTGGCTGCAGGTCGCCGTCGCCGAGCTTGATGGCCTCGGAGACCGGCAGGCTTTCGACCACGCTCCAGCGCAATCCGGCGGCTTCGATTGTCGCTTTGCGTTCGGCGATGGCTTGCTGCGGCCAGACCACGCCGTAGGGGATGTCGTGCAGGGCGGTGACGATGCCGGTTGCGCCGGTCTGGCGAATTTCGTGAAGCTGGACCGCGTCGGCTGGGCCGAACCAGCGCCATGTCTGTTCCATTTTTCGTCTCCCCTATTGTGCGGCTGTGCGGACGCCGTCTTCGCGCAGGCGGCGATAGGCCTGGGTCAGCGGTCCGACGAAGGCTGGATCGGTGGGTAGGTCGGTGCCGAATATTTCCTCGACTTTCAGCATGCCTGTCAGCGGATCGTCGCTGTTGGCGAGCGCTTGCAGTCTCGCTGCCATGGGGTCGCGCACATCGATCGGCCGGCCGGCTTCATCGATGCCGCCGGCGTAGCGAACCCAGGCGGCGACGGCGAGCGCCAATGATGGGATCGGCAGGTTGGCGGCCAGCCGCTCGCGAATGGTGCCCAGCAGGCGCTGCGGCAGTTTCTGCGAGCCATCCATGGCGATCTGCCACGTCCGGTGCCGCACGGTCGGGTTGGCGAAGCGGGCCAGCAGGTCCCGGGTGTAGCGGCGCAGATCGGTTCCCGGCGGCGGCGGCACCATCGGGATTATTTCCGCCCACAGGCGTTGCACGAATCCGTTCAGTACCGGATCGGATACGGCATCGAAGATCGTTTCGTGCCCCGCGAGATACCCGAGATAGGCCAGGGCGGAATGGGCGCCGTTCAGCAGGCGCAGTTTCATGTGCTCGAACGGCGCCACGTCGGCGACGATCTGTGCCCCGGCGTTTTCCCAGGCCGGTCGCTCCGCGTCGCCGAAGCGGTCCTGAATGACCCATTGGCGGAATGGTTCGTGCGAGACCGGCGCGGCGTCCGAAAGACCGATCGCCGCCTGGGCATCGTGCGTGTCGACTTGGGTCATCGCGGGGACGATGCGGTCCACCATGGTGGCGGGGAACGCGACGTTCATCGCGATCCAGTCCGCGAGGGCGGGATCGCGCAGTGCCGCGAAATCCCGCACCAGGCCGGCCAGAAGCTGGCCGTTCGCCGGCAGGTTGTCGCAGGTGATGACAACGAACGGCTTTTGGCCGGCTGCCCGCCGGACCGCCAGGCCTGCCACGATGAAACCGACCGCGGAACGGGGTGCATCGGGATGCGCGAGGTCATGCACGATGTCGGGATGCGATGGGTTCAGGCGGCTTGTCGCGGGGTTGTGGCAGTAGCCTTTCTCGGTCACGGTCAGCGAAACGATTGATGTCGCCGGGGCTGCCATCAGCGCAACGACCGCGTTGGGGTCCTCGGGGGCCACCAGCACGGACAGCACCGAACCGATCACCCTGGCGCGGGTGCCGTCGCCGTCGCGTTCCAGGGTCGTGTAGAGGCCGTCCTGCGGGGTCAGGCGGTCGCGCTGATCGGGGCGTTGCAGGCTGACGCCGGCAATGCCCCAATCGCCGCCGGCATCCTCGGTATAGATCGCCCCGTGCGCGCGGAAGAACGCACCCAGGCCGAGATGCACGATCCGTGGGCGCAACATCCGGCGGTCGTAGCCGGGTTTGGCGACCGTTACGCCGGACAGGGTCGTGTTGGAGAGACGGCCGGTCATCCGTGCCACCCCAGATGGCCCAGGAAATCGCGGGTTCGGGCGACCGTGGGGGCATCGAAAATCTGTGACGGCGGGCCTTCCTCGACGATCGCGCCGCGCTCGAAGACGACCACGCGGTTGGCGACGCGGCGGGCGAAACTCATTTCATGGGTCACGACAACCATCGTCATGCCTTCGTCTGCCAGGCGTTTCATCACGTTCAGGACTTCGCCCACTGTTTCGGGATCGAGGGCGGAGGTTGGTTCGTCGAACAACATCACCTCCGGCTGCATCGCGAGCGCCCTGGCGATGGCGACGCGCTGCTGCTGGCCGCCGGACAGACTGGCAGGGTGGCTCTCGGCTTTTTCCGACAGGCCGACCTTTTCCAGCAGCGCCTCGGCGCGCTGCCGAGCATCGTGGCGGGAGAGGCGGAGGACGGTGATGGGGCCCATCATGACGTTGGCGATGACGGTTCGGTGGGGGAACAACTCGAAACTCTGGAACACCATGCCCATGCGGCGGCGGACGTCGCGCATTCCGGTTTCATTGTCCGGCAGCGCGATCCCGTCGAGGCTGATGGTACCGCCATCGAGCTTTTCCAGGCCGTTGGTGCAACGAAGCAGCGTTGATTTGCCGGACCCTGACGGGCCGATCAGGCAAACGACCTCGCCCTTGTGCACACGGGTCGAAACGCCGTCCAGGGCGACGAAACTGCCAAAATTCTTGCGTACGTCGCGATAATCGAGAACCACGGTTGCGTTCATTCGGAAACTCCGTAGCGCCGGTGAATCCAGTCGACAAGCTTGGCCTGCGGATAACCCAGCAACCAGTAGATCGCCGCCATGGCGGTCAGCATTTCGAGGATGCGGAAGGTCTGCGAGCGGATCTGCAACGACACGTAGGCCAGTTCGCTGACGCCGATCACCGAGACCAGCGATGTGTCCTTGAACAGCGAGACCCAGGTGCTGGCCAGCACGGGCAGCACGCGCCGGACCGCCTGCGGCAACACGACCTGGCGCATGACCTGCCATTGGCTCATGCCCAGCGCCAGCGCTGCCTCCCCCTGCCCACGTCGTATCGAGACGATCCCAGCCCTGAATGTTTCCGCATTGTAGGCCGATACGTTCAGGCTGAGTGCCGCCAGTCCCGTGGTGAACGCGGAGAATTCGATGCCGATTGCGACCGGCATCACGTAATAGGCCCAGTAGACCAGCAGGATCAGCGGGATATTGCGGAAGAACTCGACGAAGCAGGCGCTGGCGGCGGATACTGGACGCAGCGGCGACAGGCGCATCAGCGCGAGCACGATGCCGCCGGGGATTGCGATCAGCATGGTGGCGACGGCCAGCAGCACCGTCATTGCGACGCCGTCCGCAAGCGCGGCGCGATAGTGCCAGATGATGCCCCAATCGAACGTCATGACCGGCCCAGATGCGCGACGCGGCGATACAGCATGTCGACCGCTCGGGTTGCCGGAAACAAGATGATGAAGTAGACGATCATTGCGGTGGTGAACACCTCGACGGGGCGGAAACTCTGCCCGGCCAGGGTCTGCGATCGTTCCATGTATTCCGGTACGGCAATGGTGGCGGCGATCGCCGTGTCCTTGATGGTCACCGAAACGATCGACCCAAGCGCGGGCAGCATCCGGATAACCGCCTGGGGGAATACCACCTTGCTGACGACCTGCGCGCCGGACATGCCCAACGCCTGGGCGGCGCGCGTTTGCCCGGGCCGGATCGAGTTGATGCCGGCACGGAGGATTTCCGCGACATAGGCGGCGACGTGCATGGTCAGCGCCGCCCAGGCGGCCCAGAACGGCGGCAGCGAAATGCCGGCGACCAGCGGGAAGGCGAAATACATCCAGACCAGCACAACCAGAACCGGAATCGCACGCATCGAATCGATGTAGAACGTCAGTATCCGACTGATCCAGACCGGGCCATAGACACGCGCGAAACCAATCGCCGAACCCAGCAGAAGGCTGGAGACGACGGTCAACGCCGACAAGGCCAGTGTGACGCCCAGTCCCGCCGCCAGATAACGCCAACTCTCCAGCAGCGGGCTGAAATCCAGGTCGCCCAGCATTGTCTACTTCAACGTCGTGGCGACGCGCTGCTCATCTTCCGTCAGTTGCGGCTGGATCGTCTTGGCGACCGCCCGCAGCCAGGCCAGGAACACCGGCTGGTTCTTGTCCAGCGCGATGCCGACCGGCTGGGCTTTTTCCGTGCTGTCCTGGCAGTTGTTCGCACGCGGCAGCGCGGCCAGTCCTTTCACCTTGCGCGCCATCGCGACGTAGGGAATCCGGTTGATCGGCGCCGCGTCGGCCCGGTGGGCCATCACATCCTCCAGCGGGGCAGTCGCGCCGGAGTTGGTGACGCCGCGCAGCTTGGCCAGGGGAAACCGCTGCTTGACCCAGCCTTCCTCGGCCGCACCGACGAAATAGGCGATGGTGATGTCCGGCTTGTTCAGATCGTCCACCGTCTTCGCGGCGGCGAATTTTGGGTTGGAGGCCAGCCCGAACATGCAGACGCTGGTGTTGGAATAGATGACGAAATCGACGACTTTTACCCGTTCCGGCGTCTCGGCCAGCGCGGTGATGCTGAGATCGACCTGGTTCGCCGCGAGCACCGGGATTTTCGTTTCATGCGATACCAGAACCGGCGACAGCCTGACCTTCAGCAGGCGGGCGTAGTCCTTGGCGAGAAGCCAGGCCGGGCCGGACCAGTGATCGCCGGCGCCACTGGTGTTCTCCACCAGCCAGGGGGCATTGGCGAGCACGCCGACGCGCAGCACGCCGGCCTTGCGGATGGCATCGATACGCGGGCTGGCCCCGGGTGCGGGCGGTTCCTGGGCGGCGGCGAGCCCCGAGAGGGCGACTATCATTGCGCAGGCGGTCAGCCAGGTCTTCAGGCGGGGCATCGTGGTTTCCTTCCCATATCAAGGCGCTTCAGTGCGCCTTTGTGTCCAGTCCAAGCGTATCGATCGTTGCGAATACCTCTCGCAGATGGGTTCGCAGCGCCGTTTCCGCGCCGTCGGGATCGCCCTGGGTCAGCGCGGCCAGGATCGATCGGTGCTGGCCGATCAGGCGTGGGATCTGATCGTGCATCGGCAGGCTGAGCCGGCGCACGCGGTCCATGTGCATCTTGCTCTGCTGGATCAGCCGCCACACGCCGGAGCGGCCGGCGATGCGGCAGAACCCGGAGTGCAGATCCTCATCCAGATCGTAGAACCGGTCAGGATCGTTGCTTTCGAGCGCTTCGTCCTGCTGTTCCAGCAGGCGGCGGATATCGCCCAGGCCACGCCGGTCGATGCAGGTCGCGACATGGCGGATGATGCCGCATTCCAGATGCTCGCGGATGAACTGCGCTTCGCGGACCTGATCGAGATCGATGGCGGAAACGAAACTGCCTGATTGCGGCTGCAGATGGATCAGGCGTTCCTGCGCCAGGAGCAACAATGCCTCCCGCAGCGGGGTGCGGCCGATGCCCAACTGATCGGTCAGGTCGGGTTCGGACAGGCGGGTGCCGGGCGCCAGCTCGCCATGCACGATCATCCGCCTCAGCGCGTCGTATGCCTGGTCGGAGAGTTTCACGCGGCGTTCGGTCAGGCCTGACATGGCACTGAGATACTAATATATTAATCGGCCGTCAATGATCGGTGCTAGGTGGAGAAGATAAAAACTCAAGATTGGCATTGGATGACAGCCTCGAAGGTCGGCATCCACGCCTTCCGCTCCACCAACCGGACCCATGGATGCCAGGCACCGCACCCCCCCGGAACGCCCCAGCCGGGTCCCTATCGCTGCCCGGTCCCCACACCCGCCCCAATCGTCCCAACCGCCTGATCGGAGAACAACGGCATCACCTCACGCGCGAAACGGCGCATGCTCTCACGTCCCCGCTCGCCGCCACCCGACCCGCCGCCGTTCATCAGCACGTACCCCACCCCGACCTTCCGCAACGCCTCCAGCCTGCCGGCGATTTCATCCGGATTGCCATAGATCGCGCTGTTCACATTGACCGCCTGAGGGTCGCCGCTGGCGCGATCCGGCCCCCCCAGCACCACCCCATCCGGCCGCGTCGCCAGTTTCAACTGCCGCAACCTGTTCTGCAGCCGCCGATCCAACGCCGCATCCCGCTCTGCATCGCTTTCGGCAACGAAAAAGGCCCGCGTCACCCCAACCTGCATCGGATCATAC
>DATAZJ010000134.1:0-24312 GCA_036272115.1 Rhodopila sp.
ACGCACGCCATAAAGCAATATTGAAAGTACCTCTTTACCGATGTTCCCGATGCCGCCGCGTCATCAGCCATGCCGCGGCCGCGATGGAACTGTCCGGATCGGCACGTGGCCGACCCAAGCCGATGCGCGCGGGATTCGTCGGAGCGAGCGTTTCACATACGAACCTATACGAATAGTTGTAATTTTGATATGGAATGCAATCCGACTGCCGATAATCATAGGCCATGGCAAACGCGACGCGACCCTGTCCTGAAATTCGATGACCGCGGGAATCATCCGCATCGGTATTGCGGGTTGGACCTACGCGCCGTGGCGGGGCGTGTTCTATGCCAAGGAGATCACCCGCGAGCAGGAACTGGCCTATGCCGCCAGCAGGCTTCGCACCATTGAGATCAACGATACTTTCTACGGCCTGCAGCGTCCGGAAATCTTCGCAAGCTGGGCCGAGCAGGTGCCGGCGGACTTCGTGTTCGCGGTCAGGGCACCCCGTATCATCACCCATGTCTTGCGGCTGCGCGATGTGCGGGTGCCGCTGGCGAACTTCATGGCCTCCGGCCTGCTGCGGCTGGGTATCCATCTCGGTCCGATCCTGTGGCGGTTTCCGTTGAATTTCCGTTTTGATCCGGAGCGTGTGGGGGCGTTCCTGAAGATGCTGCCGCACGATACCGGGCATGCCGCCGGCCTGGGACGTGGCCACGACAAGGCATTGCGGGGGCGCGCGTGGCTCGATGTCGATACAAGGCGCCCGATGCGTCACGCCGTCGAAGTCCGGCATGAGAGCTTCCGCTGCCCGGCCTTCATTGATCTGCTGCGGGAGCATGACATTGGTCTGGTCTGTGCGGATTCGGCAGACTCGCCGCGCCTGATGGATATCACTTCGGATTTTGTCTACTGCCGGCTGCAGGGCTCAACGGAATCGCAGGCCCAGGGCTATGACAACGTGGCGCTCGACGAATGGCGCCGCAGGATCAATATCTGGGCCGGCGGGGAGGAGCCCGCGGACGCCGAACGGGTGGGTGGAAAGGCGCGGCCGCGTAGGCGCGATGTGTTTGTGGTCTTCGACAGTGAGAAGAAAATACGCGCCCCGGCCAACGCGATGGAACTGGTTCGCCGGCTGAGATCGCCAGGATAATCCGTCGTCGCGATGATCTCGCACGACCGCGATTGACCTTCGATCCAAATCCGTCCCTACTCTCCATACAAAAAAATTCGTGGGGAGGTCTCGGATGTTCCTATCGCGCCGAATGATACTGCAGACTGCCGCCGCGGCTGGTTTGACGCGCGGTGCGTTTGCCGCGGACTCCATCAAGATCGGCCTGCCCGTCGCGCTGACCGGCCCGCTGGGCGGTATCGGCACGCAGATGAAGCGCGCATGCGACTTCTGGGCGAAACAGGTGAACGCGAAGGGCGGCCTGCTGGGTCGGCAAGTGGAACTGCTCGCCGTCGACACCGCCGCCAATCCCGCCACCGCCGTCCGTGTGGTGCAGGAGATGGTGGAGCGTAGCGGCGTCCGCGTGATCACCTGTGTCGTCGCCTCCAACGAAGCTTTGGCCCTGGCGCCGAAACTGGCCGAGTGGAAAACGATCTTCATCTCCGGCGACAACGGCGACGGGCGGCTGACCGCGCAATCGCTGGTGCCGAACTTCTTCCGGCCCAATACCTCCGGCCCGATGGGCACGCGCGCCGTCGCGCTGTGGCTGCGGGATTCGCCGATGAAGAAATTCTACGGCATCGGCATGGATTACGCCTGGGGCCACAACTCCATGGACGTATTTGAAAACGAGGTGAAGCAACTCGGCAAGACCTTCGTGGGGGCGGTCTTCTCGCCGACGGGAACCAAGGATTTCTCCACATACATCATGAAGATACGGGAATCGGGCGCGGACGGCTGCTACCTGGTCCTGGCGGGCGACGACAACATCGCGTTCATGACCCAGGCCAAGCAGTACCGCCTCGGCGACAAGGTGCAGTTGCTGACTGAACAAGTGGATGAAATGGGGATCAACGCCACCGGGGATGCATCGGTCGGCCTGATCGGCGGCTCACGCTATGTCCCGAGCCTGGACAATCCGGCGAACAAGGCATTCGTCGCCGCCTGGCAGGCCGAGTATCACCGGCTGCCGCAGATGTTTGAGGGCGATCAGTATCAGTCCTGCGTCGTCATGCAGGCCGGCATCGAGAAAGCCGGCAGCATCGAGGATGCGAAGATCCGGACCGCGCTGGAAGGACTTGTCGTGAGCAGCGTCAAGGGTCGCATCGTCATGCGGGCCTGCGACCATCAGGCGGAGGAGCAGGGCTTTGTCGTCAAGGTGGTCAAGAAACCCGGCATGGAACACCCGGTTCCCGAGGTGATCGCGACGTACTCGCCTCAGCAGGTGACCCCGGCGTGCAACAAGATGGAATACACCGACTGACCTGCAGATGGATCTGTTCGCGTTTATACTGGTTCAGTGCCTGAACGCATTGTCTCAGGCCGCACTGCTGTTTTTCCTCGGGGTCGGGCTGACGCTGATCTTCGGGATCATGCGGATCGTCAATTTCGCCCACGGCACGTTCTACATGCTGGGGGCGTTCCTGGGGTATTCGGCGGCACGCTGGACCGGCAGCTTCTGGGCGGCGCTGGTGGTGGCGCCGGTGATCGCCGGTGGAATCGGCGTGGCGTTTGAAATGGGGCTGCTGCGCCGTCTCTACAAACGCGACGACAGCGCGTTCCTGATGGTTACATTCGGTCTGACCCTCGTCCTGGGTGAGATCATCCGCCTGCTTTGGGGCGTGGATGCGCTGCAGGTCGCCACGCCCGATGCGCTGTCCGGCATCGTGTTCCTGTTCGACGAACCGTTTCCGGTCTACCGCCTGTTCCTGGCCGGGGCGGGCGCCGTCATCGCTGTCGGCATCTGGCAGTTTCTCGACCGCACACGACTGGGCCTGCTGATCCGAGCGACCAGCCAGAACGCGGAGATGGTGCACGCGCTGGGAGTCGACGTGAACCTGGTGCGCTCGGGCATCTTCGGCATCGGCTGCGGCCTGGCGGCGTTGGGCGGTGTGCTGGCGGCGCCGTTGCTGTCAGCCTCCCTCGGGCTGGCGGGCAACGCCATCATCGACGCCTTCGTCATCGTCATCATCGGCGGGATGGGCAGTTTCCTGGGCTCGCTGCTGGCAGCCGTGCTCGTCGCCTTCGTGCAGGTCTTCGGCACCTACTACTTCCCCGATTTCGCGCTGGCGGCGATGTATCTGCTGATGCTCCTGGTGCTCGTCATCCGTCCCGGCGGCCTCCTGGGCAAGGAGAGCTGACGTGCGGATCTTCATCTGCATCGCGATCGTTCTCGCCGCTGCGCCATTCGGCCTGCCATTGTTCGCCATGACACTGCTGACCGAGGTGCTGATCCTCGGCCTGCTGGCCATGAGCCTCGACCTGATGGTGGGCTACACGCGGTTGATCAGCTTCGGCCACGCGGCGGCCTATGGCCTCGGGGCCTACGCGTCCGGATACCTGCTGTTGCATACGACGCTGTCGCTGCCCGTCGCGGTGCTGGCCGCCTCCGTCTTCGCCGGCGTGGTGGCGATCGGCGTGGCCTGGGTCTGCACCCTGGCGAAGGGCATCTCCTTCGCCATGCTGACGCTGGCATTCGCGCAACTGCTTTACGCCATCGCGTTCAAATGGACCGCGGTGACCGGCGCGTCCGACGGCCTGGCGGGGATACCGCGCCGACCCGGACCGTTCGGCATCACCGCATTCGAAACGAAAGACGGCTACTACTACCTCGTCCTCGCCTGCCTGCTCGGCGCCTATCTGTTCTGCCGCGCTTTGGTGCGATCGCCGTTCGGAGCGGTGTTGCGCGGCATCCGGGAGAATGAGGCGAAGACACTTTCCCTCGGCTACAACACCCGCCTCTACAAGATCGGCGTCGTGGCGATTTCGTTCGCCCTCGGAGGCCTGGCCGGCGCCCTGTACTCGCCGTTCGCCGGCTTCGCCAACACCGATCTGCTGTTCTGGCTGTTCTCCGGCCAGATCCTGATCATGGTGATCGTCGGTGGCCAGGGCACGCTTGTCGGCCCGATCCTGGGAGCTGCCTTCTACCTGCTGATGGAGCAGGTGCTGAGTGCCTACACCGATTCCTGGGCCTTGTTCTTCGGGCTGATCTTCATCGGCTTCGTGATGTTTGCGCCGGACGGGATCCTGGGCCTGCTGACCCGGCGCGCGAGGGCCTGATGGCGCTGCTGGAAGTGGATGGGCTGACCAAACGCTACGGCGGCCTGATGGCGGTCAACGACGTGACGATGCGGGTGCAGGAAGGGGAAATCCGAGCGGTGATCGGGCCGAACGGGGCGGGCAAGACCAGTTTGTTTCACTTGATAACCGGCGTCGTTCCGGCCACGTCCGGTCAGGTCCGTTTCGATGGCCGTTCCCTGTCCGGGTTGTCGTCCTACCAGCGGTGCCAGGCCGGCCTGTCCCGGACATTCCAGTTGACGTCGCTGTTCCCCGAGATGACCGCCCGCGAAAACTGCCGGATCGCCGCGCAGGCCCGGTTGCGCCGCCGATGGCAGCCCTACGGCGGCGCTTCGGTGTTCAGCGAGGCCTCCGCGCGCGGCGACGAAGCCATGGAACGCCTCGGTCTCACTGCCATGGCGGCAAGGCCGGCGGGATTGCTATCGCATGGCGACCAACGTCTGCTGGAAGTGGCGATGGCGTTAGCCCAGCGACCCCGCCTGCTGCTGCTGGACGAACCCACACAGGGCCTGTCAGTGGAGGAAACCCTGACCGCGGTGGAGACCCTGGCCGGACTGTTCGCCGGCGGCCAACTGACGGTGCTGCTGGTGGAACATGACATGGAGGTGGTGTTCCGCCTCGCGCAGAAGATCATGGTGATGCACCGGGGCAGCGTCATCGCCGACGATGTCCCCGCGGTGGTGAAGGAAGACGCCGCGGTGCAGGCGGCTTACCTCGGCGGTTACGCCTGATGCTGCAAATTGAGGGACTGAACACCCATTACGGCGCCAGTCATATCCTGCAAGGGGTCGATCTGTCCGTGCCCACCGGACGCATCTGCGCGGTGCTCGGGCGCAACGGAGTCGGCAAGACCACCACGGTGCGCAGCATCATGGGCCTGGTGCCGCCGACATCGGGGCGCGTGCTGCTGGACGGGCAGGACATCGCCGGATGGCCGCCACATCTGGTGGCCAGGGCAGGGGTCGCCTACGTGCCGGAAGGGCGGCTGATCTTTCCGGACCTGTCGGTGCTGGAGAACATCCGCGTGGGCGAACGCCGTCCCGCCAAGGTCTGGACGATGGAGCGGCTGCTGGAACTGTTCCCGTCGTTGCGCGAACGCGCCGGCAATCGAGGCTGGCAGCTCTCGGGCGGGGAGCAGCAGATGCTCGCCATCGCCCGGGCGCTGGTCAGCGACCCGCGCGTGGTGCTGCTGGATGAGCCAAGCCAGGGCCTGGCGCCGCTGGTCGTCCAGGAACTGGCAACGGTCATTCGAGGTCTGTGCGCCGAGGGCGTGACGATCCTGCTGATCGAGCAGAACATGAAGCTGGCCGAGGCCGTGGCGGATGAACTGCACATCATGGTCAAGGGACGGATCGTCTATGGCGCGACACCGGCGATTTTCCGCTCCGAGGAGGCGGCGATCCGTTCGCGGTATCTGACGGTTTAAGGCGCGATCGGCAACGCTGCGCGCTCGTCATGGCGCGGGAACGGCCATCCATGCCTTTGCTTTCGCAAGGCCAATGGCCGGTTTTCCGGGTCGATATGTCGCCAATATGATCTTGACAGTAACATTACTGTCAACTAGCTTTACCACGCGATGCGCTGTTTATTTACATAAACTTGGCGTCCGATGCTTCGTACCAAGGCAAAAGAATAAAGAGAACAGTCATGCCAGACGCCCCCCCGGTCTATCGCCAGATCGCATCTATCCCCCTGCTGATGATTTGCGTCCTGGTTCTTGTGATACTCTCGACCAAAGGTGTCGACGTCGCGGCATACTGTCTGGGCGGGAGCTCGCATCGCCCCGCGGCGATCTACGGTTTTGCGACGGTTTGCACATTTTTGTCGCTCTGGTTGGTCATGGCGGCGATCTTCTCGTATCTGAATGTCGGGCTGAAGAAGAAAACCGAGATCATTACTGGATTCTATACGGCTGATACGATCGCCGATTATTTCAATCAGTTTTGGGCCGGACGCGATGATTTTCGCAGATTGATCCTCAATTATCGCACCGATGCCACGCCCGGAAAGCCTGTCACCGGAACAGCCCTGGAGGATCAGTTCCAATCCCTGTTCGCGGCGGATTTCGGAATGAAGACCTTCGTCATTCCGGCGATCATTCTGCTGGCCACCGGTACCGCCGTGCTTTTCCTGGGCTATGCCGGCGGCCTTGCATATGCTGTCGCGCTGGGTGATCCAGCGCGGTTGGTCCCGGTGCAGCCGTTTGGCATCAAATTTGAGCTGGTCAGCATCGCCGCCATTTTCGGTGCCTACACCTGGGTCGCCTCCGACGTCATTGTCCGGGCCCATCAATGGACCCTGCACCCGTCGGATCTCGCCTGGTACGCGCTGCGATTGATCGTCGCGGTCCCGCTGGGGTACGCGCTGGCGCAGGCCGCGGGTGCCAATCTTGCCGCCAACGTGTCCACCGGCATAACCGTGCCGGCCGGAATTGGCGCCTTCGTCGCTTTCGTCGGCAGCATGTTTTCACTGGATGCCATTACCAAGGCGTTGGCCACTGCCGCCACGCGGGCAGGCCTGCCGATGCATGCCAGTCCGGAAGAACGCGACGACCTGATCATCAAGCTGGCGGGGGTGGACGAATCGAAGGCTCAGGCGCTGGCCACCGAAGGCCTCACCACCATCGGTCAACTGGTTACCGTGGACCCCATCCGGGTCAGTATCCGGACCGGGCTGCCTTTCGAATATATCCTGAACCTGATCGATGCGGCGTTGCTATGGGTGTTCGTCGGCGGAACTCTCAAGTCCCTGGCACCATTGGGGTTGCGTGGAGCCTCCGACGTGCTGGCGCTCGATGACGCCTGGGTCAGGGCGGATACCGTAGCCCTGGTGGCGTTGCAGACGGCCAACGCCGATCTCACCGCGGCTCTTGCCGCCGCTCCTGCCGACGCAGCCGCCGCGGCGGCCGCTGGACAGGCCCGCACCAACGCGCTGGTCGAATTCCTTGCCGCGGTCAGCGTGGTTTCAACGGTCGCGCCGGCGCATGCGGCGATGATCGCGGCTCTGACCGTCGGCGCGAAGGACGGCGGTCCCGGACTGACGGCGGTGGGGTTCGACACGATCCGGGACCGCCTGCGCGACAGCAGCTACGCGGTCTTCGTCCGGAAGTTGCTCGACCAGTAACTCCGGACGGCAGGGGTGCCAGCCGTTTTCCGCACGAACGGAAAATAATCCACCTACACAACGAATATGGTGCGTCGAGCGGGCGCGTTCTCCCAGATTTGATCTGCGTCATGTGCCGTAGCCTCTCCCGTTCGATCCCGAAAAAGGCCATCTTGACAGGCGGAGACAGGTCGGTGGCGACCCCAAGTTCTTCGGGGAAGTAATAGGAGCAAGGTCATGGGAGGCGCGATCGTATCGACGCGGACGCTCTATGCGACCCTATGCGAGATCGAGTGCGGTGTCTTTTACGCCAGCTATCCGAAATCCGATCCTGACACCGATAGGCTGGCGACGTACCAGACGGGGACATCAGCCGCCGATGCGAAGCGCAGGATCGAATTTGTCGCCCACGCTCTCGGTTATGACGTCGTTATCTGGACCCAAACGATCGCCGTCCCGCTGTTTGCGTCCCACGGAAAAGCCGCGGGCCGGCAGCCGGCGTTGATGTAATTCGCCGCGCGCGACTGCTTCTGGTGACCGCAGGCGGTTGAAGCCGAGGCCGTCCGGATCCGACACCGCACTTCCGTAACGTCGGCGTCACGTGCTACCGGGCGCGGCAATGAAGTCTCTGCTGCGCACACCGCGAGCCCAGGCCGTGTTGGCCTACCTGCTGGGATCCTATTTATCGTTCGCGCTTCGCACCACGCGCTGGACGCTGGATGGGCACGATCATTTTCGTCCGTTCGGCGCGGGCGCCCCGGCGGTGTTCGGCTTCTGGCATGAATTCCTGCCGCTGATGCCAGGTTTGTCGCTTCTCGCACAAAAGCTGCCGTTCTATCGGCCGACCCCCCTCCATGCGCTGGTAAGCCAACATCGGGACGGCCGGTTTATCGGTGAGGTCATGCGGCGGTTCGGCATCCTGCCCATCCTGGGGTCGTCATCGCGTGGCGGAGCGGCCGGGCTGCGCAACCTGCTGGCGGTCCTGCGCCGGGGCGACATGATTGGCATAACGCCGGATGGTCCACGCGGCCCACGACGCCAGGCTGCTTTCGGGATCGCACAACTCGCCGCGCTGTCCGGCGTTCCCGTCGTGCCGTTGGCCGCCCGGACCTCACGGCGCATTCAACTCAACACCTGGGACCGCATGAAGGTGCCGCTTCCCTTCGGCCGCGGCGTGGTGGTCTGCGGTCCCGCGATCAGCGTGTCGCGCCATGGCTGGGAAGCGGCCGTGCCGGCGATCCAGGATGCGCTCAACCAGGTCGCGAACCGAGCGGAGGCGTTTTGTCCGGCGTGAGCACGAGCGCCTTGGCCACCGGTTGGACGATCGCGGCAACTCTGCTGGCGCCGGCGGTGCGCCTGAACCTGCGCCGGCGCGCCGCGAATGGCCGCGAGATCGCTGCGCGTCTGCCGGAACGCCGCGGCATCGATCCCACGCCACGCCCGGCCGGCCCCTTGCTGTGGATACACGCCGCCAGCGTGGGGGAGACGATGTCGATCCTGCCGGTGCTGGACGCGCTGTGCCACCGGACGAAAGTGCTGCTGACCACCGGCACAGTGACATCGCAGGCCCTGCTCGACCAGCGCATCCCGGAGCAAGGACTGTCGGCCGATGTGCTGCACCGTTTCGCGCCGCTGGATGTGCCGTCCTGGGTGCGGCGGTTTCTGGCGCACTGGCGGCCCGACGCCGCCTGCTTCGTGGAAAGCGAACTCTGGCCCAACCAGCTTGCCGCTTGTCGCGCGATGGATATTCCGCTGATGCTGGTCAACGCGCGGATGTCGGACCGCAGTTTTGACCATTGGCGGCGCGTCCCCGGTTTTGCCCGCCGCGTGCTGGGCGGGTTCGCGCGCATCCAGGCGCGCGGCGACCAGGACGCCGAACGCCTGACAGCCCTGGGTGCCGAACATGTCGAATGTTCGGGCGATCTGAAATTCGCCGCGCCGGCATTGCCGGTGGACCAGGCGGAATACGATCGTCTGCACGGGTTGCTGGCGGGCCGCCCCGTCTGGCTGGCCGCCAGCACCCATCCCAACGAGGAAACCGTGGTCGCCGCCGCGCACCGAGCCCTGGCGCCGCGGTATCCGGGCCTGTTGACCATCATCGTCCCGCGGCATCCGGAGCGTGGTGGCGAACTCGCCGCCGCATTCCAGGCGCCACGTCGAACGGCCGGGCAGGGGCCGCCCGCCGGCGAAGGGCTTTGGATCGCCGATACGGTGGGTGAGCTTGGCCTGTGGTATCGCCTGGCGCCGATCGCCTTTGTCGGCCGCAGTCTCATCCCGCCCGGCGGCGGTCAGAACCCGCTGGAACCCGCTCGTTTGGGCTGCGCCATCGCCGTCGGGCCGCATACCGGCAATTTCAACGACCACATCGCGCTGTTGCGGGACGCGGGTGGACTGGTTGAGGTTACGGACGCGGAAACGTTGGCATCGTTTGTCTCCGGCATGCTCGATAACCCGGACCAGCGCCGCCGCCTGGGCGATCACGCCGCGGTCGCCGTGCGGCGCCATGCCGACCTGCCGGCCCGCACGGCCGAGACGTTGCTGTCGCTGCTGCGGCAGGTGTGATCGTGCCCGCGGCACCGTCCTTCTGGTCGCATGACGGTCTGCTCGCCCGAACATTGTCACCGCTATCGGCGATCGGCTCCGCCCTGACCGCCGCCCGTATCGCCCGACCCGGCTGGCGTGCGCCGGTGCCGGTGATCTGCTGCGGCAACGTCACGGTTGGGGGAGCCGGCAAGACCACCTTGGTGCTCGATCTTGCGCACCGTCTGTCCGGACGCGGTGTCCATATCCTGCTGCGCGGCTATGGTGGCGCATCACGTGGCGTGCATCGCGTTGCGACCGGCGATCCCGTGTCGCTGGTCGGAGATGAAGCCCTGTTGTTGGCCCAGGTCGCCCCAACCTGGACCGGCGCCGATCGGGCCGCCGGCGCTCGGGCCGCCATCGACGCAGGTGCCAGAATTCTGCTGATGGATGACGGCCTGCAGAACCCGACCTTGGTAAAGACCGGCTCCATCCTGGTGATCGATGGCCGTACCGGCTTCGGCAATGGTCGGGTCCTGCCGGCCGGTCCGCTGCGGGAACCCGTGGCTTCGGCCGCCGCTCGGTGCCAGGCCGCCGTGCTGATCGGCGCGGACACGACACAGGCGGCCCAACGCCTGCCGCCGGGCCTGCCGGTTCTGCGCGCCGATCTTGTTCAGGACGCATCCATCGCGGCACTGGCCGGTCGCAAGGTGCTGGCCTTCGCCGGCATCGCACTGCCGGACAAATTCTTCGATCCGCTGCGCCAGGCCGGCGCCGCCCTGGTCGCGGCCCGCCCGTTTCCGGACCACCACCCCTACACCACCCGAGAATTGGACCAACTACTCCAATACGCTCGCGATCAACAGGCCATACCAGTTACCACGCCGAAAGACGCGGTCCGTTTGCCGCCCTCCGTCCGAACACAGGTCACCGTTGTCGGAGTCGGTTTGGAATGGGACGAACCGGCGCAAATCGATCGCCTGCTCGAAAAGATGATCGCCGCCCCGCCCTCGTTCATGTCTTAATGCCGCCATGCATGACGTGGTCTTCCTGTTCGACGTGGACAACACGCTGCTGGACAACGACCATGTCCAGCGCGATCTCAGTGATCATCTGGCGACCAACTACGGACAAGCGGCCCACGATCGCTATTGGTCGCTGTTCGAGGACTTGCGAAGCACCTTGGGCTACGCCGACTATCTGGGCGCGCTGCAGCGCTACCGGCTGGAGGATCTGCACAACCCGAAAGTGCTCCGCATCGCCAATTGGCTGGCCGACTACAAGTTCGCCGACCGGCTATATCCCGGCGCGCTGGACGTCGTGCGGCATGTATCGGCGTGGGGACCGGCGGTCATCCTGTCCGACGGGGATGCCGCGTTCCAGCCGCGCAAGGTCGAACGCTCCGGTCTGTGGCACGCATTTGCCGACAACGTCCTGATCTATGTGCATAAGGAGCAGGTGCTGGACGACGTCGAACGCCTGTATCCTGCCCGCCGCTACGTCATGATCGACGACAAGCTGCGCATCCTGGAGGCCTTGAAGGAGCAATGGGGCGACCGTGTCACCACCGTCTTCCCGCGCCAGGGGCATTATGCCTTCGATCCCGAGGAACTGCGGAAACGGCGGCCGGCCGATATAGCGGTCGATGCGATCGGCGACCTGTTGTCGTTCGGGCGCGAGCGGTTCATGCGTTGAACCGCTAAATCGGTATTCAGAAAAAGAGATCATCCATGTTCATCGCCATGAACCGCTTCAAGGTCGTGCCGGGCGCCGAGGCGGCGTTCGAGGAGGTTTGGACCTCTCGCGATACGCATCTGCCCGGTGTGCCGGGTTTCGTGACCTTCAATCTGCTGCGTGGGCCAACGCGGGACGATCACGTGCTGTATTCGTCGCACACCATCTGGCGCGACAAGGCGGCGTTCGAGGCCTGGACCAACTCCGAAGCGTTCCGTCAGGCGCATCGCGGCGCTGGCGGCAACAAGCCGCTGTATCTGGGCCATCCCGAGTTCGAAGGCTTCGAGGTCATGCAGACCGTCGGCTGATCCGGATCCGGCTCTCGCATTTTTTTCAGATCGGCTCTTGGCCGCCGCCGCAATCCCGTGTTCAATCAGCGTCAAGGCCCGCCACCAGCAGCGGGGCCGTGGGGAAGCAGCGTCCGTATTCTGATGCGGAGACGGAATGCGCCGACGGTTGTTTCTGGTTATCCCTAACGCCGCCACGACACGGGCGGCCGATGACTGGCAGACCGGAACCCGCCCCGTGGGCCGGTTCGACGCGCGGCGTTCATGAACATAACAACTATGGTGTTTGGCCGCGCACTCGGGCAGGGTTACCGTCGCGTTACGTGGGACAGTATCGCACAACTATCGAATATGCAGGGACAGGCAAAAAATGGATCGTAGGGGCTTCCTGAAAACGGCTGCCATCGCGGCAACCGGCGTACTTGCGGCGCCGCGCTTGTCGCTGGCGGCAGATGCCAAGACATTGCGCTTCGTGCCGCAGGCCAACCTGGCCAACCTCGATCCGATCTGGACCACGCAATATGTCGTACGCAACGGCGGGCTGCTGATCTGGGACACACTGCTGGGCGTTGACGACCAGTTGCAGGCAAAGCCGCAGATGGTGGACTCGTGGGAGAACACCCCCGACTTCAAGACATGGACCTTCAAGCTGCGGCCCGGGTTGAAGTTCCACGACGGCGAACCCGTGCTGGCCAAGGACGTCGTCGCCAGCATCAAGCGCTGGATGGTGCGTGATGCCCCGATGGGCGTGCCGATCAAGAAGCGAACCGACGCGCTGGAGGCGGTGGACGACCGGACCTTCCGCTTCCGCCTCAACCTGCCCTACCCGAAGATGCCGTTCGCATTGGGGAAAAGCAGCACGCCCTGTCTGTTCATCATGCCCGAACGGATCGCCCAGACGGACCCGTACAAGCAGATATCGGAGTACATCGGCTCCGGCCCGATGCGCTTCAAGAAAGACGAATGGGTCCCCGGCGCCAAGGCGGTGTTCGAGAAATTCGCCGGCTACGTGCCGCGCGCGGAAAAGGCCAATTGGCTGTCCGGCGGCAAGCGCATCAATTTCGACCGGATCGAGTGGCAGATCGTGCCCGACGGCGCCACCGCCGCCGCAGCGCTGCAAAATGGTGAGGTCGATTGGGTGGAAACGCCGCTGCCCGACCTCTATCCGCTGCTGGCGAAGAGCGCGGGCGTCAAGGTGGACATCGCCGACCCGCTGGGCAACATCGGCTCCTTCCGCATCAACCACCTGAACCCGCCGTTCAATGACGTGCGTGCCCGCCGAGCCGTCCAGATCGCGCTGAGCCAGGAAGACTACATGGAGGCGGTCGTCGGCGACGACACGTCCCTGTGGAAGACCCTGCCGGGCTTTTTCACCCCGGACACGCCGCTGTACACAGAATTCGGCGGCGAACCGCTGAAGGGCAAGCGCGACTACGAACTGGCCAAGAAGCTGCTGGCCGAGGCCGGCTACAAGAACGAGCCCATCATCCTGCTGGTCGCCACCGACGTCGCCATTACCAAGGCGCAAGGCGACGTGACCGCCGATCTGCTGAAGCGGATCGGCATGAACGTGCAGTATCAGGCCCTGGACTGGGGCACGGTCGGACAGCGCCGCGCGAGCAAGGAACCCATCGACAAGGGCGGCTGGAACATCTTCCACACCTGGCACGCCGGCGCCGACTGCGTGAACCCGGCACCCTACACTGCTCTCGACGCCAGCGGCGACACCGCCTGGTTCGGCTGGCCGAAATCGGATGCGGTGCAGGCGAAAATCGCCGAATGGTATGAAGCGCCCGATCTGGCGGCGCAGAAGAAGGTGATCGCGGACCTGAACAAGGCGGCGATGGACGACGTTGTCTACATTCCCACCGGCTTCTTCCAGTTCAAGCAGGCCTGGCGGACCAATCTTTCCGGCGTGGTGAAGGCGCCATTCCCGGTGTTCTGGGATGTGACCAAGGCGTGAGGGTCATGCGCTGATGCTGTCCTATATCGCCCGGCGAATCCTTTCCACCATCCCCGTCATGCTGATCGTGGCGCTGTTCGTGTTCAGCCTGCTGTATATCGCACCCGGCGATCCGGCCGCGATCATCGCCGGCGACCAGGCCACGCCCGCCGATGTCGCTCGTATCCGGATCTCGCTTGGCCTGGACAGGCCGTTCCTGGTTCGCTTCGGCGACTGGTTCTGGCATGTGCTGCATGGCGACCTGGGCACGTCGATTTTCACCAACCTGCCGGTCACCCACATGATCGCGCAGCGGATTGAGCCGACCGTGTCGCTGCTGATCCTGACCCTGATCATTTCGCTGGTGTTCGCCATCCCGATGGGTGTGGTTGCGGCCTGGAAGCACGGCACCTGGATCGACCGGGCGGTGATGATGACCGCGGTGATGGGATTTTCGACCCCGGTCTTCGTCATCGGCTACGTGCTGGCCTACGTCTTCGCGCTGCGGCTGGATTGGTTGCCGGTGCAGGGATTTACCCCCATCGAGGATGGGTTTTGGCCGTTCCTGCGCACCCTGATCCTGCCGTCGGTCGCATTGGGGCTGATCTACATGGCGCTGATCGCTCGCATTACACGAGCAACCATGCTGGATGTGCTGTCGCAGGACTATGTTCGAACGGCGAAAGCCAAGGGCGTGGACCAGCGCGGTGTCTTGTTCGTCCACGCGTTGAAGAACGCCGCGGTGCCGATCGTGACCATTGTCGGCATCGGCTTCGCCTCGCTGATCGGCGGCGCGGTGGTGACCGAGAGTGTCTTTGCCATCCCCGGTCTCGGCCGGTTGACTGTCGATGCCATCCTCCGGCGCGACTACCCGGTTATCCAGGGCGTCGTGCTGTTGTTCAGCTTCGCCTATGTGCTGATCAACCTGGGAGTCGATCTTCTTTATACGCTGTTTGACCCGAGGATCCGCTATTGAGCGCAACAACCCCACAGCATGTAGGGCCGCCCCTCTCGGGCGGACCCTATGCCGCGGCGCCGGACCTGCCCGGCATCCTGCCGGTGGCGAAGCAGCGCGGCCGGATCGCCGGCTTCATCTACCGCCATCCGACGATCGTCATCGGCGGGGTGCTGGTTGGCCTGATGATCTTCATCGCGATCTTCGCGCCCTATCTGGGCACCACGGACCCGACCGCGCTCGCGCCCGCCAAGCGGACCCGCGAACCATCCGCATTATACTGGTTCGGCACCGACATGCTGGGCCGCGATGTCTATTCGCGTGTGATGTATGGGTCGCGGGTTTCGTTGCTGGTGGGGTTCTCGGTGGCCTTCTGTGCCTCGATCCTGGGGACCTTCATCGGCCTGATCGCCGGTTTCGTCCGCGTGCTCGACGCGGTGGTGATGCGGATCATGGACGGGCTGATGTCGATACCGCCCATCTTGCTGGCGATCGCGCTGATGGCATTGACCCGAGCCTCGGTGCAGAACGTCATCGTCGCCATCAGCATCGCCGAATTCCCGCGTGTGTCCCGCCTGGTGCGTGGCCTGGTGCTGTCGCTGCGGGAGCAACCCTACGTCGAGGCCGCCATCGCGTCCGGCACGCGGGTGCCGGTGATTATCTGGAAGCATATTCTGCCCAACACCCTGGCGCCGCTGATGGTGCAGGCCACGTTCATCTGCGCCTCCGCGATGATCACCGAGGCGGTGTTGTCGTTCATCGGTGCCGGCACGCCGCCGATCATCCCAAGCTGGGGGAACATCATGGCCGAGGGCCGAGCCTTGTGGCAGGTCAAGCCGTACATCGTCTTCTTTCCGGCCATTTTCCTGTCGATCACGGTCCTGGCGGTGAATCTGCTTGGTGATGGTCTTCGCGACGCGCTCGATCCGCGTCTGGCGAAGCGGCTCTGATCGATGGCGCTTCTTGAAGTCCAGAATCTGCAAACCCATTTTGGCACGCCGGATGGGGTTGTTCGTGCCGTCGAGGGCCTGTCGTTTCATATCGATGCCGGGGAGACTTTGGGCATCGTCGGCGAATCCGGCTGCGGCAAGTCCGTCACCTCGATGTCGATCTTGCGGCTGATCCCGGAGCCGCCCGGCAAGATCGCCGGCAGTATCCGCTTCGAGGGACGCGATTTGCTGACCGTGTCGGAGGCGGAGATGCGCGGCATCCGCGGCAACGCGATCTCGATGATTTTCCAGGAGCCGATGACCAGCCTGAACCCGGTGCTGACCGTCGGCCAGCAGATCGGCGAGACGGTCCGGCTGCATCAGGGAATGAACGCACGCGATGCCGAGGCCAAGGCAGTGGAGATGCTCACCTTGGTCGGTATTCCGGCGCCTGGCCGTCGTGTGCGGGAATATCCGCATCAACTGTCCGGCGGCATGCGGCAGCGGGTGATGATTGCAATGGCGTTGGCGTGCAATCCGAAACTGCTGATTGCCGATGAACCGACCACGGCGCTGGACGTGACCATCCAGGCGCAGATCCTGGACCTGATGCGCGACCTGAAGACGCGGATGGGATCGGCGATCATGCTGATCACCCACGATCTGGGCGTGGTCGCGGAAATGGCGCAGCGGGTGGTGGTGATGTACGCCGGCCGGAAGGTCGAGGAAGCCCCGGTCGGCGAAATCTTCGCCCGGCCGATGCATCCCTACACACGCGGATTGTTGGGCGCGGTGCCCAAGCTGGGGTCGTCGCTCGACGAGGGGCATCGGCCGAGGCTGGCGGAAATCGCCGGGCTGGTGCCGAGCCTGCGAAAACCGATCGTGGGCTGCGCGTTTGCCGGCCGCTGCTCGATGGTGACCGATATCTGCCGGACTGTGGCGCCGGCGATCACGTTGAAGGCGCCGGCGCACAGCGCCGCGTGTCATTACGCCGGACAGATGGTGGCGGCATGATCCCGGAACGGCCTTTGCTGGAAGTGAACGGACTCAAGAAGCATTTTCCCATTCATGGCGGGATTCTCGGGCAGGTCACGGCGAACGTCTATGCCGTCGATGGCGTGACGTTCGACATTCGCCGTGGCGAAACGCTGTCGCTGGTCGGTGAGTCCGGATGCGGCAAATCCACCGTCGGCAAGGCGATCCTGCGGCTGTTCAAGCTGACCGACGGCGAGGTCTATCTGGACGGAGAGCGCATCGACAACATGCGGGCCGGCAAGCTGCGCATGATACGCAAGCGGGTGCAGGTGGTGTTCCAGGATCCGTTCAGCAGCCTGAATCCGCGGATGAAGGTGCGCGACATCCTGGCCGAACCGCTGGTCAATTTCGGCATGGTGCATGGCCGCAAGGACCTGAACGAGAAGGTCGAGGCGCTGATGGACAAGGTTCATCTGCCCCGCGATGCCATCAACCGCTTCCCGCACGAATTTTCCGGCGGCCAGCGCCAGCGGATCGGCATTGCGCGCGCCTTGGCGCCGGGCGCCGACCTGATCATCTGCGATGAGGCAGTCTCGGCTCTGGACGTGTCGGTCAAGGCGCAGATCATCAATCTGCTGGCCGACCTGCAGGACGAACTCGGGCTGGCGCTGTTGTTCATCAGCCATGATCTGGCGACGGTGGAGCACCTGACGCATCGCGTCGCGGTCATGTATCTGGGCAAGATCGTCGAGTTGACCGACCGGCGGACATTGTTTGCCGAGTCGCATCATCCCTACACGCGTGCGCTGCTGTCCGCCGTGCCGGTGCCCGATCCGACCGCCAGGCGGCAGCGCGTCATCCTGAAGGGCGACGTCCCAAGCCCGATCAACCCGCCGTCAGGCTGCCGCTTTCACACAAGATGTCCGTTCGCCTACGATCGCTGCCGGGTGGAGGAGCCGGTGTTGCGGCCCGTCGGGGAGGGGCATTTGTCGGCCTGTCACCTCGATGAAGTACCAGGTGGCCAGGTTCTGCCGACTGCGGCATAAAGGCAGGGGCTTCGCGTCTCGACCCGACGTCGCGCGAAACGCGCTGGCGCACGACGGGCCGACGGCCCCTGGAACCCTGGTATAAGGGGGCGTCCGGATCAAAGCAGGAGCCTGCGTCCATAATGCATCCCGCCCCGAACCCGGGTGCGCTCTTTCCCGCCAGCGAACCCGTGCGCCTGTCGCCCGGGCGGCCGATCCTGTGCATCATCGTCGACGCGGAGGAGGAGTTTCACTGGGGCCGTCCGGTCTCCGCCCGTAACAACGCGACGTCTTCGATCCGCTATCAGAAGCGCGCGCATGAAGTGTTCTCCTGCTACGATGCTCGGCCGACCTATCTGGTGACGTATCCGATCGCGTCCGATCCGTCCGCCGCGTCCGTGCTGCGCGAATATCTGGCGGATGGGCGGTGCGACATCGGCGCGCAGTTGCACCCGTGGGTTACCCCGCCCTTCCACGGCGAAACCGAGGAACGACTGTCATTCCCCGGCAATTTGCCGCCAGCAATAGAGCGTGAAAAGCTGCATCGGCTGGCCGGGGCGGTGCGCGACAGCTTCAATGTGCAGCCCACGGTGTACAAGGCGGGCCGCTACGGATTTGGGCCGTCCACCGCGGCCCTGCTGGAGGACGAAGGATTCCTGGTGGATACCAGCCTGATCCCGCGCACACACTATACGCCGGCTGGCGGTCCGGATTTTTCCGCGTTCGATTACGGCCCGTTCTGGTTCGGCGCGCGCCGCCGGCTGCTGGAATTGCCGGTCACGCGCGCGCTGACCGGATTGATCGCGAACGCCATGCCCGCGGTCTACGGCATGGCGGAGCGAAATCCATTCCGTTCCCTGAAGGCGGCCGGCCTGTTGGCTCGTGCGGGACTGCTGGAGCGGATCACGCTGTCGCCGGAAGGGTCCGATCTCGCGGCGATGCTGCGATTGACGCGCACCCTGCTGCGGCGGGGCGAACGGATTTTCACCCTGAGCTATCACAGCCCGTCGCTGGAACCCGGCAACACGCCTTACGTCCGAACCCACCGTGACCTGGCGGTCTTCCTGGACCGGATTTCCGGATTCCTGAGTTTTTTCCGCGACGAACTGGGCGGCGTGTTCCTGACCGTCAAGGAACTGCATGACCAGCTTCGTGCGGGGTCCCTGGCGGAGGCGACCGACCGGCGACCGGCAGCGAAACCGTTGGTAGAAGGAACGAACCGCTGCCTGGTGGTTGCCAACACGTTTCCGCCGATCCATGGCGGGTCGGCCATCGTCTACGACAGCCTGGCACGTTTCGGGGCGGGCCGGGTTTCGGTGCTGGCGCCCAAGGAGGATTATCGCGACGGCTGGCCGATCCAGGGGTGGCGGGAATTCGACCGCTCCGCGCCGTTCAAGGTGCATCGTATCCGCCTGCTGCGCACGTTGTTCCTGCCGGAGGACGCGGACTGGCTGCAACGCGTCAGCGGGCTGGTGGCGGACGTGGCGATTCGCCTGGCGGTGTTGCGCGACATCGGTCGCATTGTCCGAACCGAGAAGATCGCCGTGCTGTGCATCGGCGAACTCGTCGCCGGCGGCTGGCTGGCGCGGGCTTGCCGGTGGTTCTTCGGGCTGAAAACGGTGATCTACATCCACGGCGAGGAAATCAGCACGCGCACCCATTACGACGAAAACGGCCAACGGCGGCGGCGGGCGTTTGCGGCGGCTGATGGCATTGTCGCGGTCAGCCGGTTCACCCGGGACATGTTGGTCCGCGATTTTGGTGTGCCGAACCGCAAGATCGAGCTGGTCTCGAATGGCGTCGATCTCGCCCGCTTCATCCCACACGCCCGACCGGACGATCTCGTCGCCCGCTATGGGCTGCAGGGACGCCGCGTCCTGCTGACGATCAGCCGGCTGTATGCCCGCAAAGGCATGGACCGGGTGATCGAGAGCCTGCCGAGGGTGATCCAGCGGTTTCCCGATCTGGTCTATCTAATTGTCGGTGAGGGAACCTATCGCCCGACACTGGAAAAACTGGTCGCCGATCACGGCCTCGGCCGCCATGTGGTGTTTGCCGGTGCGGTGCCGGACTACGAGCTGACCGACCATTACAGCCTGGGCGACGTGTTCATCATGGCCAACCGGGAGATGCCGGATGGTGAAACCGAGGGCTTCGGGCTGGTGTTCCTGGAGGCGAATGCCTGCGGGTTGCCGGTGATCGCCGGAAGGGCAGGGGGCAGCGTCGATGCCGTGACCGATCAGGTCAATGGCTTGGTGGTGGACGGCGACGATACCGCTTCCATCGCGGCCGCGATCATCCGGATGTTTGACGACGACCCGCTGCGCTCGAGGCTGCGCATCGCGGGGGCCGACGTCGCGCGGTCATCCGGCTGGGAGCGGCGGGTGGAACAGTTCCTGCGGCTATGCGACCAACTGACGACAGCAGGTTAGGCGCCTTGCGTCAGAAGCGTGTCGAAATACGTGATCGTGCGGCGCAGGCCTTCGTCGAGCGGCACGTTTGGTTCCCATCCCAGCACCCGCTTCGCCAGCGTGATATCCGGGCAGCGTTGCATCGGGTCGTCCTGCGGCAGCGGCCGGTGGACGATCTTCGATGCCGAGTTGGTCAGCGCGATCACGCGTGCGGCCAGTTCCCGCACCGGGATTTCGTGCGGGTTGCCGATATTGATCGGGCCGATGAAGTCCGCACCGGTCCCCATCAGCCGGATCAGCCCGTCCACCAAATCGTCGACGTAACAGAACGCTCGGGTCTGCGCGCCGTCACCGTAGAGCGTGATGTCCTCACCCTTCAGCGCCTGGACGATGAAGTTGGACACCACCCTTCCGTCGTTCGGATGCATCCTTGGACCGTAGGTGTTGAAGATACGAGCAACCTTGATCCGGGTTTTGTGCTGGCGGTGGTAGTCGAAGAACAGCGTCTCGGCGCAGCGCTTGCCCTCATCGTAGCAGGCGCGGGGCCCCAGCGGGTTGACGTTGCCGCGGTATTCCTCGGTTTGCGGGTGGATCGTCGGGTCGCCGTAGACCTCACTGGTTGAGGATTGCAGGATTTTCGCGCCGATCCGCTTGGCCAGGCCCAGCATGTTGATGGCGCCGATGACGCTGGTCTTGGTGGTCTGCACCGGGTCGAACTGATAATGGATCGGTGACGCGGGGCAGGCGAGGTTGTAGATTTCGTCCACTTCCACATACAGCGGGAAGGTGACGTCGTGGCGGAACGCCTCGAAATTTTTGTTGCCGAGGAGTTGCGCGATGTTGTCTTTCCGGCCGGTGAAATAATTGTCGACGCACAGGATGTCGTTGCCCTCGTTCAACAGGCGTTCGCACAGATGGGACCCGAGGAAGCCGGCGCCGCCGGTGATCAGGATACGCTTGCGGGTCAGGGGCATTGAGGACCTTGGGAGTGGAATGGTTGTCAATGGCTGGGATACATGGTCTCAGTCGGCTTGGAAAATGGTGATCAACGATCGTGTCCCGTGAGGTGGCGGGATTACCGTGTTACCGAGACGAATGGATGCACTGGGTGAGCGTGGCGGATGCGCGCGAAATCGACAGGATACCAGCCACCCGTCTGCCGGACAAAGAGGCGATGTCCCGAGCGGCGGGTGTAAGTCATTGTCAATCCGTACTCTTGTGAGGGTAACACGCTTGCATTTCGCCGGTCTGCGAAGTGGTTTCTATCGCGGATGCCGAAAACCCGGGCGGCACCATACATCAATCGGCCTATGACCGCCTCCAGTCGAATTCCGGTTTTGTTCACACACTATGGTGACGAATGGTTTCGTGGCAGCGAGCAACTGCTAATCGACCTGTTAAGCAATTTGAATCGTGATCGCGTCGAACCCATTGTCTGGTGCAATGGTCTTGCAATGGCCGAAGCGGCGCGTTCGGTGGGGATCACAACCTATAGGACACCGTTCGAGTTCTATTTCGACTATAGTTCGCCCCGGTTCGATCTCTCGCGTTACCGGGCCTGCGTGCGCGAGGGGATTTCCCTCGTTAAAAGGCACAACATCAAGGTGCTGCACGCCAACAGCGCAGCGCCTAACCAGTGGCTGGTGCCGGTTGCCCGCGCCAACCGCCTGCCTCTGCTGGCGCATCTCCATATCGATTACCTTCGCCGCAGCCGCTACGCCCTGCTTTTGCATCAGGCGGACCTCGTGGTCGGTGTGTCGGAGCAAGTGGTTCAAGCGCTGCGCCTCGACGGCATGGCCGGCGACCGAGTCAAGGTCATCTACAATGGCATTGATTTCAATCGCCTGACCGAACGACCCGCCGCGGATTTGCGCACAGTCATCGGGGTGCCCGAGGGTGCCGTGCTGGTTGGTGCCGCCGGTTCGCTGATCGCGCGCAAGGGGTACGACCTACTGTTGCGCGCGCTTGGCCGGCTGCCCGGGACGCCGCCGGCACACCTGGTCATCGCCGGCAGTGGTTCGGAGGAGGCTGCGCTACGCGGGCTTACGGCCGAGTTGGGGCTCGCCGACCGGGTGCATTTCCTTGGATATCGTCGCGAAGTGGGCGATATCTATGCGAGTTGCGATATCTTTGCGGGCCCCTCGCGCGCCGAGGCCTTCGGATTGGTCTTCGCCGAGGCGGGCTATTTCCAGCGTCCGGTGGTTGCGACGCACGTCGGCGGCATCCCGGAGGTCGTCGCGGATGGGGAGACTGGGCTGCTCGTCCCGGTTGGCGATATCGACGCTCTCGCCGCCGCCCTTGGGCGTCTCGCCGCGAGCCGGGAACTTCGCCAGCGCCTGGGCGAGGCAGGGCGGCAACGGGCCGAAACCATGTTTTCCGCGCCGAAAATGGCGTCCGCTTTCGCGGCGGACTATGTTCGCCTCGCTGGCCTCCGACGCGCTGGCCTAGGCTGGGGCAGCCTGCCCGGCCGGGGCGGGCCGTATCTCCACCTGCTGAAACGTTAAGCGATCGGTGTACCAACATCGTCCGCATCGCGGCGACCCCGGAGGCGGTCGAACACCCCATACAGCGCGGATAGGCAGAAGCGAAACGGGCTGGGCCGGACGATCGGGGCCGTCAGCTCTGTATAATGAGTCCGGAACAACCGTTTGTGGTCTGCATTCCCGGGATACACCGAATAGTCCAGGCCGAGTGCCTCGTGATCCGTGACCAGAACGTGCTGGTTGAAGGCCAGCAACGGCAGGATCGCCAGGGTATAAGCAATCGGTCCCGTCAGGCGGAGCACGGCGTTTCGGCCGCTCCCGTGCATACGCGGGATGTAGCAATCGATATTGCGCATTACCGCCTGGATGACGGCGTAGAGATATGGATGACCGGGCGGGCAGATCACGTGCCATTGCTGGAACTCGCCGCCCTTGATCTTGCCGGCGAACTCCCAGTCATGGCGACCGGCGCCTTCGAAGCGGTCGTTTCGCGGCCATTGCGTCAGGATGAGGCGGTTGCCGGACCCGACAATGTCATCCAGTGGAAGCCGGGCCGTGCTCTTGATGTCCAGGTAGACGCCGCCCACGCGATACATCAGCAGATAGCGGAATAGGTCGGCCCGAGCCGCGCCGTACCGTGGATCGATCCGATTGAAATACGCCAGGACGGTGGCCCCGTAAGCTTCGCGGATGAAGTGGGTCACCGCGGCGTCGTCGTAGAACCGGTAGTCCCAGTCTGGATTGCGCGCCCTGAGCGCGGCGATGCTTTCGCAGATGGCAGGCGGAAGTGCGTCCTGGCTGCTGTGGGTCTGGTGGATGATGCGCGGGATCGCGCTGTCTTCCGCCTGAACCGGAATGTGTTGTCGCGCTGTAGCCTGGTTCAGAAAAAGGAACCGCATCGCAGCCGGATACGTCATGGAACTCCACACTGTATTCGCGTCCCGGTGTCGCCGGATCGGCCCAGGATGATTTAGTGAAAACGTCGGCGGCGCGCAAACGCGTATCCTATATCGGCGGCGCGCCACCCCGACCCAGCAGCCCGTCCACCACGCCGCGCAGGATCGCGTGCCTCTGCCGGCTGTTCAGCCCCGGCTTTGACCACCATCTCACCGCTCGGCGGAGCATCCAATACACCGTCCGCAGCGGTGCCCCTGTCTTGCGCAACACCAAAAGCTCGTTACGGGTCATCAGGTAATAATAATAAGGCGGCCGGTTTTCCGCATCCAACGCCTCGTTGCCACAGGCATGCCGCACCGCCGCCTCGGGAACCACAGTGACCCGAAATCCAGCCGTCGCGGCACGCAGTGAGATTTCGGTGTCCTCCCAATAGGCAAACAGCCGTTCATCGAACAGGCCGATTGTTTCGATCAGCCGCCGACTGAGCAGCAACGCCGTCCCGGTCAGGCAAATCTGGTTTGGCGCCTGTTCAAGCCAGCGCGCATACGTATCCGGGTCCTTCGTGTAGTCATACACCCCGTCCCGCCAAATCGACCCGTGCCAATCGATCGCATCGTTGTCGTCTGAATTCAGGATGACGGGACTGGCCAAGCCGATCCGTTTGTCCGCCTCCGCAGTATGCACCAGCGTGTCGAGTGTCCCCGGAAGCGGCTCGGCGTCATTGTTCAGCAGCCAGACATAGTCCGCCCCGACGTCCGTCGCGTGACGCAGGCCGACATTGACCCCGCCCGCGAAACCAAGGTTCCGCTCGTTGCGGATCAACA
>DATAZJ010000135.1:0-12589 GCA_036272115.1 Rhodopila sp.
GTCCGGCGCGGAATGTCCGGTGCCCTGGGCTTGATGACAGGATCCGGTGCGGAATTGCCGGTGCAGTGGAAGCACGGCTGGCTGATACCGTTATGACTTTTCTGAGACTGGTGGCGGAAGGCGTGGATGGTGGGCCTGCGCTTGCCATGACGACTTGGGGCCGACAGCGAGTGTTTGGTAATCCGATTATTCCGCGTCGGACCCTCATGTGGCCGCGGCCGGCGGGTGCGGTGAGGTTTTGTCAGGCGGCCTTGCGGAAGGTTGGTGGCAGGCCGGCTTTTGGCACTTGTCCTTGCAGGGGTTCGGCGGGCAGGCCGGCGTGCAGCACGTCGCGGGATTTCAGCAATGCCGGAATGTCGATGCCGGTGGTGAAACCCATGCTTTCCAGCATGAAGACCAGATCCTCGGTCACCACGTTGCCGGAGGCACCGGGCGCGTAGGGACAGCCGCCCAGTCCAGCCAGGCAGGAGTCGAATGCGCGTATGCCGACCTCCAGCCCGGCCACGGCGTTGGCGATGCCCAGGCCGCAGGTATCGTGCAGGTGCAGACCGTACAGCACCGGTCCGATCGCGTCGCGTGTTGCCAGCACAACCTCCTTGATCTGCGCGGGGTAGGCGTAGCCCACCGTGTCGGCCAGCATGATCTGATCCACGCCGGCGTCGGCCAGGCCCTTGCACAGGGCGACGGTCTTGGCGGTCGGCACGATGCCGTCGATCGAGCAGCCGAAGGCGGTCGAAGCGCCGGCCACCACCGGCACCTTCCGCGGCTGAGCCTTCAGCCAGGCCATGATCTCCCGCATCATCTCGATCGATTGTTCGGGTGAGCGGTTGAGGTTCGCCTGGCTGTGCCCGTCGCTGACCGAGACGGGGATGCTGATCTTGTGCACCCCGGCGTGGTAGGCGTTCTGCACACCGCGGAAATTCGGCGCCAGTGCCTGCACGGTCAGGTTCGGCAGGGCGGCGAGTACTTTCGCCACGATTTCGGCCGTGTCGGACAGTTGTGGGATCACCCGCGGGGGGACGAAGCTGCCGACCTCGATCTCCTGGATGCCGGCGGCGGCGAGGGAGACGATCCAAGCCACCTTGTCGTCGGTGGTCATGCGGGTCTTGGCGATTTGCAGGCCGTCGCGCGGGCCGACCTCACAGATGGAAATAGCATTCATGGTGGGGGGATCTCCGCGATCAGGATGGAGCCGGTTTCGGATTCGGTGATCACCAGGCCGAGCCCGTCCGGGGTTAGGGCGCAGTTGGTGGTCATGCGGCCGGTGGTTGACTGGACTCTATAGAGCGGCACGCCATGGGGGTCGATCACCCAGACGCAGCCATGGCCGGGATTGGCGATATACAGCCGGTCGGCGCTGTCCATTGCCAGTCCGTCGGGGCCGACCAGGCCGGCTGGCACACGGGCGAAGCACTGCGCCTTGGCCACCACGGCGTCGGGGCGGAGCAGGAAACGCCAGACCTCACAGGAACGGGTCATCGCGACGTACAGGTGGGTCTGCGCGGTGTTGAGGACGAGGCCGTTGGGGCTTGGGCCGGTGCTGATCAGCTTGTCGAGGCGGCCGTCCTTGTGCAGGCGCCAGACCCGGCCGGTGGGATCCTGCAGGCCGGTCTGGCCCTGATCGGTGAACAGGATCGATTCGTCGTCGTGCAGGGTCAGGTCGTTGAGGCCCTTGAAGCCTTCGCTCATCACGGTTTGCAGCACGGCGGTGGTGGCGCCGGTGCCGGGATGGATGCGGACCAGGCCGTGGCGGTAGTCGGCGGCGAGTAGCATGCCATCCGGCTGGACCTTCAGGCCGTTGGGCCAGCCGGGGTATTCGGCGACCAGGGTCCAGTCGTTGTCTTCTATGCGGAAGATGCGGCCGTAGGGGATATCGACGACGTGCAGCCTGCCTTGGGCGTCGTAGCACGGACCTTCCAGGAAGCAATCGACCGGTTCGCCGGATCGGTTGGCGTCGGCCCACTCGGATTGCTCCAGGCGGCGGAACCGGTCGGGCATGCGGGTCAGGACCCGAGCGGGGATTTCTTTCGGAGGGGCGAACCACATGGCGACTGACAGTGGGACGCGGCCGGTTGGTTGGCAAGATCGGGGGACGGGCTTCCGGCTGTTCTCCTGGTTACCTGCCGGAAGATGCTCATCGGCCCGGTCAGTCCGGCGAGCAACGCCATGGGAAATGTGGCGTCGCCATCGGAAGGGGGCGTGGATTGCGGGCCTGCGGCCGCTATGACGGGATTGGAATAGCGGGCCTGCGCTCGCTGTGACGGGATTGGGATAGCGGGCCTGCGCTCGCTGTGACGGGATTGGGCGGCAGTCGCAGTGTCGCAGCACTTCGTTATCAATGGCGTGTTAGTGTGTCGCCTTTCGATTGGGTACCGTTTTGGTTGTGAATTATGGTTGCTGTCTGCGACGGGGTGGCGTTCAACCCCGTGCCCGCGGGGATTTCCAGTGATCCGCGATGAACGCACGAGCGATGTCGAACGCGCCGGCGTCTGGCAGGTTGTTGTGACCGGCTTCGGGTGCCAGCCAGAACTGTTTTGGTTGGTTCGCCGCATCGAACACCGCGCGACCCATCGCCGGTGGGACGATGTTGTCTCGCCCGGCCGTCATAACCAGTAAGGGGGCATGCACCGCGCCGATACGGCCGATCAGATCGAAACGATCGCGCAGCAGCAGGCCGATCGGCGCGAAAGGGAATCGTTTTCGGGCGATCGCCGCGATGCTGGTATAGGGTGCCTCCAGCAGGACCGCGCCGACCCGGTTTTCCGCCGCCAGGTGGACGGCGACGCCGGTGCCGAGCGATTCGCCCCATAGCAGAATTCGTTCCGCTTGTATCCCGATGGTCTGGAGGGTCGCGTAGGCGGCGCGGGCGTCCTCATTCAGGCCGGCTTCGGTCGGGGTTCCCTTGTTGCCGCCATAACCGCGATATTCCAGCAGCAGGATGCCCCAGCCGAAGCGCCGCAATTCGGCGAAACGTTTGGCTCGGTAGCCGATATGGCCACCGTTGCCGTGCAGGTAGAGCACCACCGGCTGCGTATCGTCCGCCGGCGGAACCAGCCAGGCGAGCAGGTCCAGACCATCCTTGGTATGCACGGTCATCGCCCTTGCGTCGGGGACGCCGGCCATCGCAAGGTCGGGGCGATTTGTGTCCGGGACGTAGAGGAACCGGCGCTGCTGCCACGTCAACAGTCCGACCGCCAGGCAATAGAGGCCGGCGGCCAGCAGCGTGGCCACAATCAGCATGGTCTTCATGGCGGGCGAATGATCCTTGTTCCGGCGCGGCACATATTGCAGCGGAATTGGCGAGGATAGGTAAAATCCCCCTCACGATCGGGGCGGTGCGCTCCATCTTGGTAAATCATCTATGATCGCGCCAAAGGGGGGACCTCGATGAAGCACCGCTTACTCGGCACCGTCGGCACCAGCGTTTCCGCCCTCGGTCTTGGCTGCATGGGCATGTCCGGCGTGTACGGTCCCGCGGAACGATCGGAGAGCATCGCCACTATCCATGCGGCGCTGGATGCCGGGGTCACGCTGCTCGACACCGGCGATTTCTATGGCATGGGGCACAACGAGATGCTGATCGGCGAGGCGCTGCGCGGTACTGCGGCCCGGGATCGTGCCCAGATCAGCGTCAAATTCGGTGCGTTGCGCGATCCCGGCAACGGTTGGGGTGGCTATGATGCCCGCCCCGCCGCGGTGAGGAACTTCCTCGCCTATACGCTGCAGCGGCTCGGTCTCGACCATATCGACATCTATCGGCCGGCGCGCCTGGACCCCGATGTGCCGATCGAGGACACCATCGGTGCCATCGCCGACATGGTGAAGGCCGGCCATGTCCGTCATATCGGGCTGTCCGAGGTTGGGCCGGAGACGATCCGCCGAGCCGCCGCGGTGCATCCGATCTGCGACGTGCAAATCGAGTTCTCGCTGATTTCCCGAGGCATCGAGGATGCCATCCTGCCGGCCTGCCGGGAGTTGGGGATCGGCATCACCGCGTACGGTGTGCTGTCACGCGGGCTGATCAGCGGGGCCTGGCGCAAGGATGCCGCCGCGCCGGGCGATTTCCGCGTTCACAGTCCTCGGTTCCAGGGCGGCAACGTCGATCGGAATCTGGAACTGGTCGAGGCGCTGCGGGTTATCGCCAACGTCAAGGGTGCCAGTGTCGCGCAGATTGCCATCGCCTGGGTCATGGCGCAGGGCGAAGACATTATCCCGCTGGTCGGGTCCCGTAGCCGAGCGCAACTGGAGGAGGCGTTGGGTGCGCTGGAGGTGGAGCTGACGCCGGCCGACCGGGCCGCGATCGAGCAGGCTGTCCCGAAAGGTGCCGCCGCCGGGGATCGCTATGCCGCGGCGCAGATGGCGATGCTGGACAGTGAGCGCACGCGGTAACGGCGGCGGCGCTGGTCAGTGTGCCAGGGCCACCGGCTCGTTCGCCGAGGTGGTGCGCAGCGGTAGATCGCGCAGTCCCAGCGCGACGATCAGGGCGGGAACCATGGCCACGGCGCAGGCCAGGAAGCCGATATGGAACGCCCCGGCCAATGCCATCTGGACATGCGGCAGCATGGCGGGCGTCACGCCTTCGATCGTCCCGTGATGCTGATGGACCTCACCCAGGTTGATATGGGCGGTGATGCCGAATTCATTGAGGCGGAGGGCAAAATCCGAGGCGAGCAGGGCACCGACCAGGGTGCTGCCGAATGCGCCGCCCATGGAACGGAGGAACAGCAGGCAGCCGGTGGCGGAGCCGATATCCCGGCGCTCCGCGGCGTTCTGCACGCAGACCAGGCTGCTTGGCATCACCATGCCGATGCCGAAGCCCAGCACCGCCTGGTAGCCCAGCAGCAGGACGCGGGGCGTTGTCGGGCCGATGAGCGACAGCAGCGCGAAGCCGACGAGGCAGCCGACGAGGCCGGCGATCATGATCGCCTTCATCTTGCCGTGCCGGCGGGCCAGCCAGCCGGCGTAAATGGCGCCGACGCAGTTGGCGGCGAGGAATGGCACCACGAGGGCGCCGGAGGTCTCGGCGTCCACGCCCATCACCAACTGGAAGAACAGCGGCAACAGGAAACTGCCGCCGAACAGGGCCAGGGCGGCGCAGAAGGCGATACCGACGCCGCGCACGAAGACGGCGTTGGCGAACAGGCGCGGCGGCAGCAACGGATCGGGGAAGCGCCGTTCCTGCATCGCGAGCAGCGTCATCATGACCAGTCCCGCCACGGCCAGAGCGAGGATCGGCGGTGCGGTCCAGGGCATTTCAACGCCGCCCCAGCTCAGCACCAGCAGCCAGGCGCTGATCGCGCCGGTCAGCAGAGCGGCGCCGGCCCAGTCGATGCGGGTTTCGCGCGCCCGCACCGGCAGCAGCCGCAACGCCCTGTCGCACAGCACCATGGCGACCAAAGCGATCGGCAGGTTGGCCCAGAAGATCCAGCGCCACGATAGGGCGTCGGTGACATAGCCGCCGATGATCGGTCCGGCGATGGAGGCGATGCCCCAGGTGGAGGCCATGTAGCCCTGGTAACGCCCACGTTCCCGCGGGCTGACCACGTCGGCGATGGCTGCCTGCGCCATGGCCATCAGGCCGGCGCCGCCGACGCCTTGCAGTGCGCGCGCGGCGACGAGCTGGGTCAGGGTGGCTGCCATCGCGCAAAGGATCGACGCGACGGCGAACACCGCGAGGCCGACCAGGAGCAGCTTCCGTCTTCCGTAGGTGTCCGACAGCTTGCCGTAGATCGGCGTCATCGCCGTGGAGGTCAGCAGATAGGCCGAAACGATCCAGGCAAGATGCTGGAAGCCGTTCAGATCGGCGGCGATCGCCGGGACGGCTGGTATGACAACGGTCTGGTCGATTGCCGCCAGGAAGATGCAGAGCAGGATGCCACTGAGCACGCGCAGGATTTGCTGGTGCGTAAAGCGCGGTGGGGCATCGCCGTCGGATTGCATATCCCGGATTCTCCTGATCGGATCACGATCGGCGTCTGCCAGGGGCCGGCGCTTCGATGTCGGTGACAGGTATATCGCAGTGCAGCATTTCGCGGTATCGCGCTGAATTCAACCCTGCCGCGCGTTTCGGGCTGTTATCGGCGGCGGCCTGTTCCGGCCGCCGGGATGACGATGTCCGCGCCAACCAATGCCGGCGGTGGCCGCACGCCCGAAACAGCCCAGATCGCCAGTCCGTATGCCAGCGCGGAGACGACGAAGGGTGCGCCGGGCAGCAGGATGGGCGCGGCCGCACCGGTGAAGGTGGAAAACACCCAACTGGCGATCAACGGCGAAACGATCGCGGTCAGGCCCTGCACCGACGACAGGGCACCTTGCGTTTCCCCCTGGCGGTCCGCCGCGGCGGAGGTCGAGACCAGCCCCTGTATAGCCGGGCTGGTGACCGCGCCGATCGCTTGCAGCAGCAGCCCCAGCACCACCACCCAGCCGAACGGGGCGAAGGCGATGCAGAGGTAGGCGACGGCGACGACGACCCCGCCGATCATCGCCGCTCGTCGTTCCCCCAACGCCGGCACGATGCGCCGCACGAGCAGCCCCTGCACCACCGCCGATCCCAGCCCGGCAACCGCCAATGCCAGGCCGTTCTGTCGCGTGTCCCAGGCAAACCGAGCCTCGTTGGCCAGCACGAAGGTGCTTTGCAGTGCGCCCAGCGCGAACCAGATGGCGCCCCAGGCGATCGCCAGCCGACCCATGTTGCGGCTGGCCATCACCAGCCGCAACGAGCCCATCGGATTGGCCCGGCTCCAGTCCATCGGACGCCGCCGGTCGGGCGGCAGGCTTTCCGGCAGCACCAGCAGGCCGTACAGCACGTTGCAGCCGGCCAACCCCGCCGCGGCAAGGAACGGCAGGCGCAGGCCATAGGTGCCAAGCACCCCGCCCACCGCCGGACCGAGGACGAAACCGATGCCGAACATGGCGCCGACCAGGCCGAACTGGCCGGCACGCTGCTTTGGCGGCGTCACATCGGCGATATAGGCCGTGGCGGTGGAGGCGTTTGCGGCGGTCGCTCCGGCGATCAGGCGTCCGAGGAACAGCCACCCCAGCGACGGTGCCCAGGCGAGGAGCAGATAATTGGCGCAAATGCCGCCAAGCGACAGCAGCAGGACCGGCCGGCGGCCAAACCGGTCGCTGAGGCCACCCAGGATCGGCGCGCAGATGAACTGCATCAGCGCGTAGGCGGTCAGCAGCAGACCCACCCAGACCGAGGCGCCGGAAATTGTCAGGCCGGACAGTTTCTCGACCAGGGACGGCACGATCGGCACTACCAGGCCGAAGCCCAGGGCATCGATCACCAGGGTGACCAGGATGAAGCGGACGGACGCCGAACGCGCGCTCATGCGCAGGTTGCCGAACCGGACTGCACGGGTTCGGCCGATGCCGTGGCGGGGGCAGCGGGTGGGGCGGCGGCGTTGGGTCTCATGCGGCGTAGATGTGTATCCGGTTCGCCGGTTGCCAAGGCGGCATGATCGCGGCGACAGGACAACGATCCGCCGCGAAGAAAACTATTGGAAGAAAATTCCACTGTTGTTCCATTCGGGGCCATATTTTCACTGCGATAGACCCCGCCTTGCCAGGGAGGAAGATTTTTGCCCTTTATGCGCCCGCCAAATGCCGCCGCAAGCCGTCGCGACGGCCCATCGGGGAGAAGGACAGCACCATGGCAACCGCACGCAAGCCGCTCGTTTTCGACCGCCCATTGCGCGGCCGCATCTATGACAGCATTGCCGAGACCATCGGCAACACGCCGCTGGTGCGCATTCCGAAGATTCTTGCCGAGGAAGGCATCACCGCGGACATCGCGCTGAAGCTGGAGTTCTTCAATCCGCTGTCCAGCGTCAAGGACCGTATCGGCGTCAACCTGATCCTGGCGCTGGAGAAGGCCGGCACGCTGCAGCCAGGCGGGATGATCATCGAGCCGACATCGGGCAACACCGGCATCGGGCTGGCGTTCGTGGCCGCGTCCCGGGGTTACCGGCTGATCCTGACGATGCCGGAATCGGTATCGGTGGAGCGGCGCAAGATGCTGACCTACCTGGGTGCCGAGGTGGAACTGACGCCGCGCGAGAAGGGCATGAACGGGGCCATCGCGCGGGCGAAGGAATTGCTGGCGTCCAACCCGGGTTCGGTGACCGCGAACCAGTTCGGCAATCCGGCCAATCCCGAAATCCATGCCAAGACCACGGCCGAGGAGATCTGGTTCGACACCAACGGTGAAGTGGATGCGATCATCGCCGGCGTCGGTACCGGCGGCACCCTGACCGGGGTAGCGCAGACCCTGAAGCCGCGGCGGCCGGGGCTGAAGATGTTCGCGGTGGAGCCGGAAGCCAGCGCGGTGCTGTCCGGCGGCAAGCCGGGTCCGCATCCGATCCAGGGTCTCGGCGCCGGCTTCGTGCCGGAGGTGCTGGACGCCAAGGCCATCGACGAGGTGATCCAGGTCTCCAACGAGGAAACCCTGGCCGCCGCCCGCCGTTTGGCTCGGACCGAGGGTATTCCGGGTGGTATTTCGTCCGGCGCGGCGCTGGCGGCGGCACTGAAGGTGGGCAAGCGGCCGGAGTATGCCGGGAAGCGGATCGTGGCGATCATCCCGTCGTTCGCCGAACGCTATATCACCACGGTGCTGTTCGAGGGATTGTAGTCCCGCCTGCCGCCGGCCTTGCCTGGGAGCGGGGCCGGATGGCGGAAGCGGGCGCTGTGAAGCTGCCGCAGATTGTGGTAGACTGTATGCGAGCACGCGGTGGCGTGGGTGCGGGCAACGAGGTGGCATGAACGAACGGTTTACCGTGTGGCACCACGACAAGATCGGGTCCACGAACGATGAGGCACGCCGTCTGGCGCGGGAAGGCGCGCCGCACGGGACGGTGGTTCATGCCGACGAACAGACCGCGGGACGCGGCCGCATGGCGCACAAATGGTTCAGTCCGGCGGGCAACCTGTATATCTCGATCCTGCTGCGTACCGGGCAGCCGGCCAATCGAACGGCCGAACTCAGTTTCCTCGCCGCGCTCGCGGTGGCCGACACGGTGGAGGCGCTGCTGCCTCGGCAGACCCGAGCGATGTTGAAGTGGCCGAATGACGTGCTGGTCAGCGGCGCCAAGATCGCCGGTATCCTGCTGGAGCAGGTCGACGACGCCGTCGTCATGGGCATCGGGCTGAACGTCCTGGAGGCGCCGTCGAACGCCGCGTACAAGACCACGACGATCGTGGCCAATGGCGGCATCGCCTCGGTCGACGGGGCGCGTGACATCCTGCTGACCGGTCTGGGGCGTTACCTGGCGTTGTGGCGGACCGACGGGTTCGCGGCGATCCGCGAGCAATGGCTGGCGCGGTCCTATCCGATCGGCGCGGCGATCCGGACCAGTGCGGAGGGCCAGCCTATCGCCGGGCATTTTGCCGGGATGGACGTGGATGGGGCGTTGCTGCTGGACACGCCGCAAGGCCGCCGGCGGATCGTTGCGGGGGACGTGGTGCCGGCCGGCGAATAGGTAGGACACGTACCGTGTGCGGCCGATTTACCCAGCATTACACGTGGTCTCAGGTCCATGCTTTCCTGGATGTGGTTGGGCCGCCGCGCAACCCGCAGCCCCGCTACAACATCGCTCCGACGACCACCGTCGATGTGGTTCGGCTTGGCGCGCAGGGACGCGAATTGATCCCGATGCGCTGGGGACTGATCCCCGGATGGTGGAAGAAGCCGGTGAAGGAGCTGCCCGCGACTTTCAATGCGCGCGCTGAATCCGTCGCCGAGAAGCCGATGTTCCGCAACGTTTTCAAGCGGCAGCGCTGCATCATCCCGGCCAGCGGGTTCTATGAATGGACGGGCGGCAAGACGGCCAGGCAGCCGCATCTGTTCAGTGCCGCCGACGGGTCTTCGGTGCTCGCCCTGGCGGGTCTGTGGGATCGCTGGCACGACCCGGCGGGGGGCGACGCGGTTCTGTCCTGCACCATCATCGTGACGGCCGCGAGTCCGTGGATGGAACCGTACCACGACCGCATGCCGGTCCTGTTCTCGGGACCTGACATCGATGCCTGGCTGAAGGGCACGCTGGGTCCGGATTCTCTGAGGCCGGCACAGGAATCGGCGCTGCGCGCGTGGCCGGTATCGCCACGTCTCAATCGCACGGGGGTTGGTGACGACGATCCGGCGATGATCGCGCCAATTCCGTTGTAGAAGGCCGGTCGCGCAAGGCGAGTTCCAACTGTTCGTGCCAGCCCGCATCGTCGCGGCACCACTCGCACTGGGCCGGGCGAATTTCTGGTGGCCACAGGCGCGCAATCGTGCGGCCACAAGCGCAGACGGTCTGGCAGGGGGCGGTCATGGGGCGACTATGTTCTTTATTTGTTCTAAGCGCAATGTGCCAGGTGCGTTCGGAACAGGGACCAGGTTTGACCCGGGCGTCCGGCGGTGGGAACATTCCGCCGGAACGTCCGACAAGAGCGCAGACCGAATGGATCAGATGACGCCCCCTCCGTCCGCCAGTTGGCAAACGGAGCTGGATGAACTTGCGGAACGCAAACGGATCGCCCGGCAGATGGGCGGTCCCGAACGGATCGCGCGCCAGCATGCCGGGGGACGGCTGACGGTTCGGGAGCGGATCGATCAATGCCTCGATGCCGAATCGTTTTTTGAAATCGGGTCGATCGCCGGCAAGGCGACCTATGACGAGACCGGTTCGGTGATGACCGATTTCATGCCGGCGAACGGGGTGTTTGGTCGTGGGATGATCGATGGCCGGCCGGTGGTGATCTATGGCGACGACTTCACCGTGCGCGGCGGTTCGGCGGACGCCTCGATCAAGGGCAAGTATTTCATGCCGGAAAAGATGGCCGGCGAGTACCGCCTGCCGCTGATCCGCATGATCGAGGGTTCCGGCGGCGGCGGTTCGGTGAAAACCATCGAGACGCGCGGGCATGCGAATTTGCCGGGCGGGATCGGGCAAAGTTCCGGTCTGTGGCTTTGTGCGCAGAACATGGGCCGGGTGCCGGTGGTGGCGCTGGGGTTGGGATCGGTTGCCGGGCTGGGCGCGGCGCGTCTGGCGGCCAGCCATTACTCGATCATGGTGCGGGACACGTCCGCTGTCTTTGTCGCCGGGCCGCCGGTGGTGGAACGATTGGGCGAGACTCGCACCAAGCAGGCGCTGGGCGGGCATCGGGTGCAGGTGGCGGCGGGCACGGTGGATGACGCTGTGGATAGCGAGCAGGAGGCGTTCGCGCGGACCCGGCGGTTTCTGTCTTACCTGCCGTCGTCGGTGTGGGAATTGCCGCCTCGGGGGGCGCGGGACGACGATCCGGAGCGGCGCGATCCGCATCTGATTTCGATCGTGCCGAAAGACCGGCACAAAGCCTATAGCATGCGCAAGATCATCGACTCGGTCGTCGACAAGGGCAGTTTCTTCGAATTGGGGAAGCATTTCGGTCGCGCCATCATCACCGGATTTGCGAGGTTGGACGGCTGGCCGGTGGCGATCCTGGCGGGCGATCCGCTGTATGGCGGCGGGGCGTGGGGTGCGGCGGCGTCGCGCAAGATCACCCGGTTTGTCGATCTGGCGCAGACGTTTCACCTGCCGATGGTGCATCTGGTGGATTGTTTCGGATTTGCCGTTGGGCTGGAGGCGGAGTCGACCGCGACGATGCGGCATGCGGTGACGGCGATCAGTGCCATTCACCAGTCCACCATTCCGTGGTGCGCTGTTATCATCCGCAACGTCTTCGGGGTTGGCGGTGGGGGCCATGTGCCGCACACGCTGACGCCGATTCGTTACGCATGGCCGTCGGGAAACTGGGGTTCCCTGCCGCTGGAAGGCGGTGTCGAGGCGGCATACCGAGCGGAAATCGCGGCGGCGGATGATCCGGAGGCGAAATTGAAGGAGATCGGGGATCGGTTGGAGTTGATGCGCTCACCGTTTCGATCGGCGGAGGCGTTCATTATCGAGGAGATCATCGATCCGCGGGATACGCGGCCTTTGCTGTGCGAGTTCGCCAACATGGCGGCTCCGCTGCGGACGCCGGGGCAGTCCATGTTCACGATGCGGCCTTAGACGATGCCGTTATCTCGATTCCGGGTGTTGCAGGTGGGGTCTGGCATCGCGCTGGATTACTGCGGGAAGTTGTTCGCCGATTTCGGGGCGGATGTGGTGAAGCTGGAACCGGTGGGCGGCGATCCGATGCGGTCGTTTCCACCGATACTTGCGGGCGGCGAAAGCGGCCTGTTCGCGTGGCTGACCACCAATAAGCGAAGCGTGACGGAAGCGGCGCTGGACGAGATGCTGCCGGGGGCGGATCTGCTGCTGGATGGCCGGCCGGCCGGGTCTTCGCCGCTGGTTGCCTCGGGGACCGCAACGACCGTGATTTCGTGGTTTGGCGAGGCGGGGCCGTATAGGGACTTCGCGGCGACCGAGGCGACGGTGCGGGCGCTGGGCGGGCTTGTTGCGCTGACCGGGCGGGCGGAGGGACCGCCGACGCTGGCGACGGATTGCCAGTCGGGGATCATCGCGGGATTGGCGGCGTTTATTGCCTCGGCCGCCGGGCTGTATGACCGCCGGTCCGGCAGAAGGGGGTTTTCCGTCAGCGTTCATGAGACCGCGGTCAATATCGC
>DATAZJ010000136.1:0-9772 GCA_036272115.1 Rhodopila sp.
GGCGCGCCAGGCGGTCGGTGGAAAAGCCGGATTGGGTCATCGATGGTACCTCCCTGTGAGGCTAGTAACCCGGGAGGGCAGGGGGTTTGTCAAATGGGCCGGCGCGCGTGTGATCTCTGATGTCCCGTCTACAGCTCGACACCTTGCGCGCGTGCCAGCCTTTCAAGGTTTGGGAGCAATGGCTCCAGGTCCTGATCGATTGTGGTGTACAGTATCGAGTCATCGATCCCGAAATACCCATGCATGATACGGTTCCGGACCGCAGCCATCGTCGCCCACGGAATATCCGGATTGGCCGCCTTCAGCGGCTCCGGCACATGTCTGACCGCTTCGCCCAAAATTTCATAGGCCCGCATGACCGCGAACCGGGTTTTTTCGTCGGCCAGATAGGAATCGAGCGTCATCCCATCAGTGAAACGGAAAATCGACCGGCAGGCCATGACCATATCGCGCAGAAAATCACGATGATCACGGGGTGCCGTCACAGCGCCACAGCCTCGGCGCGAACCCGCGCACCGACATACGGTTTCAGGGCCGCGGCGGACACAAGATCAACCCGCAGCGCCGTGATCGCGGCGAGCCTTTCCTCCAACGCCAGAAATGACGAAAGCGGGACTGGCTCGCCAAACTCCACAAGCACATCGAGATCACTATCGGACCTCGCATCCTCGCGAATTCTGGAGCCGAACAACGCAAGCGAATGAATCGGCCATTGCTTGCGCAAGTCCGGTAACGCAACGCGCAGACCCGCTATAATCTCGTCCCGCTCAGTCATGGCGGCTACTCATACAGGGCCAGGACCCTCCCCTTCAAGAATATCGCACGCCCAATCAAACCACCAAATTCTTCGGCACATCCCGGAACGGCCGGTCATTATCCGTCCGAGGCTCCTTCGGCATCCCCAACACCCGTTCCGAAATAATATTCCGCTGGATCTCATCCGTCCCGCCGGCAATCGACCCCGCCGGCACCGACACCAGGATCTCAGCAATCACCCCGCCCATCGCCCCATCCTCGCCCGTCAGCATCGCATCCGCCCCACATATCATCGTATGCACCCGAGCGGCTGCCCGAGCGACATGACTGGAGGCCAGCTTACCCAGCGACCCCTCCGGCCCCTGAGGCTTCCCCTGCATCTGCGCCGCTCTGGCGCGCCGCGCCGTCCATTCCGCCGATTTCTGCAACGTCAGCAGCTTGGCGATCTCCTGTCGCACCACCGGATCACCATTCACCCCAGCCTCACGCGCCCGCTGTATCACCAGATCGACCCGTCCAGCCCGCTGCGGGTACCACTTATACGGCTCCATGACGGTCGCGTTCTCCGCCCGCTCCTCGTCATAAATCCGCCCGGTACCGACAGCCGCCTTGCCCCAGTTACGAACCCCATCCGCCTCCCGCCGCTCATGCATCAGCGTCGTCGTCGCCACCGCCCAGCCCCGGCCGACATCCAGCACCAGATGCTCCGGCAACACTTCCGCATCGGTAAAGAACACCTGGTTGAACGACGCATGCCCGTTCATCTGCCGCAACGGATGCACCTGCACGCCCGGCTGGTGCATATCGATAATGAAATACGTCAGCCCCTGATGCTTGGGCACATCGACATCAGTGCGCGCCAGCAACAACCCCCAATCGGCATGATGCGCACTGGTCGTCCACACCTTCTGCCCATTCACCACCCATTTATTACCCTTCCGTACAGCGCGAGTCGTCGCCCCGGCCAGATCCGACCCGCTGCCCGGCTCGCTGAACAACTGGCACCACGTATCCTCCCCGGACAGGCTCCGCCGCAGGAACTGTTCTTTCTGCGCCGGCGTCCCATGCGCCAGCAGCGTCGCCGCCGCCAACCGCCGAATACCCGCCTTCGCCACCCCCACCGCGCCAACGCGGACAAATTCCTCGTCCACCACAGCCTGCAACCCCACCGGCAATCCCTTGCCGTACCAATCCGTCGGCCAGGTCGGCACACCCCACCCGGAATCGATCAGGATGTTGCGCCACTCCACCAGCCCGTAATCGGTTCGCCAGTTGGCTTCCAGCCAGGCCCGCACCTCAGCGCGGACAGATTCTTCGGTCATATCCCAACTCCCCCCGCTCAAACGTTCCAGGCCCGCATCATCAACTCCCGGTGCCAGGTCGCGTCCCCCAGAAACACCTCCGAACTCTTCGCCCGCTTGAACCAGAGATGCGTGTCATTATCCCAGGTAAACCCGATCCCGCCATGGATCTGGATCGTGCTGATCGCCGTCTGCATATACGCGTCCGACGCCGCCGCCTTGGCCAACGACGCAATCGCCGGCAGATCAGGATCATCCTCCGCCGCCGCGGACGCCGCCGCATAAGCCGCCGACTTCGCCAGCTCCACATCCACCAGCATATCCGCCTGCTTGTGCTTCATCGACTGGAACGACCCGATCGTGCGCCCGAACTGCACCCGCAAATTGGCATAATCCAGCGCCGACGCCCGCAGCCGCTCAGCCCCGCCAACCATCTCGTTCGCCAGACACGCCGCCGCCTGCACCATGGTCTTGGCGAACGGCCCGGCCCCGCCGCCTTCCTCGCCCAACAACGCCGCCTCAACCCCCCGGAACTCCAACCGGGCCTGCTTCCGAGTCGGATCCATCACCTTCAACGCCCGCCGCGAAAGCCCCGCCGCATCGCCAGCAACCGTAAAGAACGACAACCCCTCGTCCCCCACCGACCCCGGCCGCCGAGCCAGCACCACGATCAAATCCGCACTGTGCCCATCGACAACGAAGCTCTTCACCCCCTCCAGTTTGAACGTCCCGGCAGAAGCCGCCGCCGTAGTCTCGACCCCCGACGAATCCCACCGCCCGTTCGGTTCGGTAAACGCCAGCGTCGCCACGCAACTGCCATCGGCAATCGCCGGCAGCAGTTCCTTCTTCTGCGCCTCCGTCCCAGCATTAACGATCGCCGTCGCCGCCAGCACGGTCGAGGCAAAATACGGTGCGCACAGCAGCGCCCGCCCCATCTCCTCCAACACGATCCCCAGTTCGACGAAGCTGAATCCCTGCCCGCCATAAACCTCCGGAATATGGATCGCCGCCAGCCCCAACTGCTGGTTCAAATCCACCCAAGCCGCTCGGTCCCACCCCGTCTCCGTCGCCATCAGACGCCGCACAGCCGTCGCCGGCGACTTGTCGTCCAGGAAGCGCCGCAAGACGGAACGAAATTCCTCCTGCTCGCTGGTGAAGCTGAACTGCATGTGGTTCCTCCCGATCCGCGTCGACGCACAGTGCGGACGATAGCGCCATTCGGCAAGCTTGTGGCTTCCCCGCCCCTGACCGATAGTCGCCCCGGCCACAACGCCAAGGGGAAATGCCACGATGCCGAGCGACAACAACGGACCTCTCGCCGGTATCCGCGTGCTGGACCTGACCACCGTGCAAATGGGCCCGTGGTGTACCCGCATCCTGTCCGACTTCGGCGCCGACGTGATCAAGGTCGAAGCGCCCGAGGGCGACTCCTCCCGCTACACCGGCATCCCCAGGCACCGCGGCATGAGCGGCACCTTCCAGCACAACGGCCGAGGCAAACGCAGCATCGCCCTCGACCTCAAACAAACCGAAGCCCGAGACGTCATCCTCCGCCTCGCCCCCGGTGCAGACGCCTTCGCCTCCAACATCCGCCCCGCCGCGCTGGCTCGCCTCGGCCTGGATTACGAGTCGATCCGCAAGATCAACCCCTCGATCGTCTACCTCAGCATGGTCGGCTACGGCAGCGCCGGTCGTTACGCCGGCCGACCCGCCTACGACGACCTGATCCAGGCCGCCGCCGCCATCCCCATGCTGCTGCAACGATCCACCGGCCAGCCGCGCTTCATCCCCATGGCCGCCATCGACCGCATCGTCGGGTCCGCCGCCGCCAACGCCCTGCTCGCCGGCCTGCTCGCCAAAGCCCGCACCGGCATCGGCCAGCAGATCGAGGTCCCAATGTTCGAAACGATTGCCCAGTTCGTCCTATCGGAACACATGCAGGGCCAGACCTTCGATCCCCCCACCAGCCCCGCCGGTTACCCCCGCACCCTGTCGCAACACCGCCGTCCATACCCGACGAAAGACGGCTATATCGCGGCACTGCCCTACAACGACGGCCAGTGGCGTCGCTTTTTCGAGGCCGTCGGCAAGGCGGACATGCTGAAAACCGACCCCCGCTTCGCCGACATCACCAGCCGCACCGCCAACATCGACTCACTCTACGAAATGATCGGCGAAGAACTGAAACACCGCACCACCGCCGAGTGGCTAGACCTCCTCGAACGCAACGACATCCCCTGCATGCGCCCCCACACGCTGGAATCGCTGATGGAGGACCCACACCTGGCCGACGCCAATTTCTTTCACTGGATCGACCATCCCTCCGAGGGCCGCATCCGCACCATGCGCGAGCCCAGCACCTGGTCGGAAACCAAACCCCCCACCGGCCGTTTCGCCCCCCGACTCGGTCAGCACACCCGCGAAATCCTCGCCGAGGCCGGTTTCGACCCCCAATCCATCGACGACCTGATCGTTCGGAAAATCGGCAAGACCGATTAGCTGTCGATCAGCGAAGCCAACGCCGCCGCGCGGCCGCGCCGATACCGATGACCGCGGAGCCAAACAAGGCGAGCGACGTCGGCTCCGGCGTCGGCGTCGGTGACGACGACCCGGTGGTGATATCGAGGACGAGTTGCGCACCGGTCGGTGGGTCGTCACCCGTGACGTCAACCAGGATCTCATTGTTGCTGACCAATTGCAGTCCGTTATGCGTGCTGCCCTGGAACGTCCCGCTCACCGGCAGGAATCCGGCGGTCGTCGCAGGATCGACCGTGACTCCCAGGATGTTTTCCCCGGTGAACAGGAAATCGAAGCCGTCGATCGCGTCGGTGCATGCCGTACCGGCGACGCCGCTGAGGCAATAAGCCTTTCCCGTTCCAGGCGTGAGCAAGTTGGTGATGATGATCTGGGTGTCGCCAACGGATATGGTCGATCCATCATCCGCACCCTGCTGGAAGCCCACCGATGACGCGAGGCTTGCCGGATCGGTGTTGCTTCCGCCGACTGGCAGTTCAGGCTCGACATTACTGAATGACCCGCTCAAATAAGTCGCCTGGACGGTGCTTCCAGCATCCAACAGGCCGGCATGGGCCGACAGCGGTGTCATGCTGCTCAGCGCCGCAGCGGTCGACGCAAGCAACAAGAGATCCCGTTTCATGGCTTTTGCTCCCGTTTGGTTCGGTATAAAAACTAGTGCGAATTCATAATATGCATGTTCTGTGCCGGTCCGTAAATAACTGACAAGAAACGGGAAATTTTTCGCCGCTGCCACAGAGTGTAAAGTACTCCGACACTTCGCGACTTGGGCGGATAAGGCAATGTCCGAAAAAAGCTGAAAGACGCCGGATGACGTCCCGCGCTCGGTGGGGGCCGTCCTCAGCGCAGTGAAGCCGCGTCCCGAGCGGATTTGTCGGCGACCAGATCCGGCGGCATACCTGCCAACCACCCTACCAGTGGCCTCAACTCGGTCGATCAGCCATGGGCAGGCTCCTATCGAGCCCGCCGCATGGCTTTCAGGTCACATTGTACGTTCGATCTGGGCCAGGATTCGACCCGTCTCCTCGGCGGGAAGTGACGAACGTTTGGCCAGTTCGATCACGACCAGGCTCCAGATGGCGGTCACGATGACCGCTGGCCAGAAGCCGAGAACGCCGTAGCCGCCAAGATCGTGACCGCCCAGCGCCGAAATGAGCCACATGCCGCCGAACCAGGCGGCCAGCCACCACATGTGGTCCCAACCGAAGTTGGCGTTTTTCTCATGCGCGACCAGGTAGAAGTAGCCCAAATAGAGCACGAAGATGAGCAGGACGATCCCGAACATCCAGGACACGGTGGTAAAGCCGCTCCACAGAATGATCAGGTCGCAGCAGATGAACGCGATCGGCGCCACAAGGCCCGCCGCGGCCAGGCGGAACGGGCGGTGCAGATCGGGATGATCGCGGCGCAGGATCAGCAGCACGATCGGTCCGAGACCATAGGTCAGCGCCGTGATGTCGCTGATGTAGTCGACCATCTTCTGCCAAGCCGGGAAGGGCAGCAGGAAGATCACCCCGATGATCCACATGAGCGTCACCGAAACCCAGGGTACCTGCCCACTGTTGAGCCTGGTCAGCACCCGCGGACCGGCTTTCATCTCGCCGTTGGCGAACAGGATTCGTGACCCACCTGTTACATAGATCAGCCCGGTGCCGGCCGGCGAGATGGCCGCATCGATGTAGAGCAGCGTCGCCAGCCAGCCGAATCCAAGCACCATGGCGAGGCCGGCGAACGGCCCCTTCACGCCGGGGAAGTTGAGCTTCCCCCAACCGTTGGCCACATCCTGCGGCTTGATGGAGTTCAGGAAGCCAAGTTGCAGCAGGATGTAGACGACCGCCGAAAGCAGCACCGCGCCGATCACCGCCACCGGAATGTTGCGGCCGGGATTGGCGCTTTCCCCGCCGAGGTCGATCGCGGTTCGGAACCCGAGAAAGCTGAACACGATCCCCGCGGCCGGAAGGGCGATGAAGATGCCGTTGGGATCGTAGCTGCTCGACGCGGCGGTCCAGACGCTTGTGCCGCCGGTCCATAGCGGTCCAACCTCATGCGAACCGGCGACGATAAGAACGATCGCGGTCAACAGCGGCACCGCGATCTTCCACCAGGTCACGGTATTGTTAACGGCCAGCAGCCAACGAATGGCCAGCAGGTTCAGCAATGCCAGGAGGCCGACCAGGACTGCGCAGGCAACGAATCCACTCGTCGTCAATACGCCGTTGTTGCCGACCAGACCGGGGTAAAGGTTGTTGGCATATGTTACGATACTTTCCGCTTCGACCGGCGGCACCGCGATATAGGACAGAAACAGCATCCAGCCCCACACCCGCCCCAAACCTTCGCCATGGCTCGCGTGGCTCATGTGAACGAGCGCGCCTGAGCGGGGAAACAGCGAGGCAAGCTCTGCAAAGCACAGCGCGATAAGCATGATGATGACGGCGCCGAGGATCCAACTCACCAGGCTGAGCGGCCCGGCGATCTTCGAAGCATGCAGCGCACCAAACAACCAGCCGGAGCCGATCATGCTGGTCGTGCTCGCAAACAGCAGACCGATAATGCCCGCGTCGCGACGAAGGCCCTTACCTGCCGCCGTTTCAGATGAAGTTGACATAACCGAAACTCTCCTTTTGCGACTGTTGCTCCTTGCCAAGAACACTCTGCGCCCGTGAACAAACGTTCACAAGCCACCCTGGAAATCGGGTGATCCGTGATCAGGCAGCGTTTTTGTGCTGGTGACTTCGCGTTGGACGCAACAAAAATCGCCGGACGGTTTGCGTTACCCGCCCGGTTCCAATCCTCCGGCAGCCCCTCAACCCGCTTGAGGTCCCCGCACCAGCCGCCCCGGCAATGCCCCCGTCGCCTCGCCATGCCGGTACACCACCGCCCCCGACACGATGGTCGCGTCAAACCCCTCCGTCCGCTGCACCAGCCGCTTTCCCCCGGCCGGCAGGTCGTACACGATCTCCGGCGCCCGCAGCTTCAACCGATCGTAATCGATCACGTTCAGGTCCGCCTTCATCCCGACCCGCACCGCCCCACGATCGCCCAACCCGATCGCCGCCGCATTATCCCAGCTCAGCCGCCTGATCGCCCACGCCACCGGAAACATCCCGCCGCGCCCACGCTCCCGAGTCCAATGCGTCAGCGTATAACTGGTCGCCGTGGCATCGCACATCACCCCCACATGCGCCCCGCCATCCCCCAAGCCCAGCAACGTATTCGGATGCGCAATCATCTCCCGCACCGCATCCAGATTGCCCGCCGCATAGTTCGTGACGGGCAAATACAGAATCCCCTTGCCATCCCGCTCCATCAGAAGATCATAAGCAACCTCATCCGCAGAACGCCCCTCCCGAACCGCCCGAGCGGCCACGCTGTTCTCGGCGCGAGGCTCATAATCCGGCGGATCGCCCAGCGGGAACATCACATTCCACCGCTCCACCCGCTGCTCACGCCCCTGGGCATCGGACGATTCCGCGATCAGTGCCGCCCGAAACGCCGGGTCCCGCAAATGCCGCATCCGCTCCGCAAACCCCAGCCCCGCAATCCGCCGATAGCTCAGTCGGCCGCCGAACGGGTTCAGCGACAACTCAAACCCCAGCAACACACTCGTCGGCCGAGACCGCACTTGCCCCGTCATCCGCAACCCCGCCGCATTCGCGGCCTCGATCTGCCCCAGCAGATCGCGCCACCGCTCCGGCTTGATGTGGGACTGTAACAAAGTCATCGTCACCGGCCGCCCCGACACTTCCGCCAGCCGCCGGAACAACCCAAACTCATCGTCCTGCTCTTCAAAGTCCGAGACAATCTGCATCCACCCCGACCCAGCCGCCCGCATCGCATGCGCAATGGCGGTCAACTCCGCCTCCTCCGCCCGCAGCGTCGGAATATGCTTCCCATCCAATGTCCGATGATTCAGCGTCCGAGACGTCGAGAACCCCAGCGCCCCCGCCCGCACACCTTCCTCGGTCAGTGCCGCCATGCGCCGCCGATCGTCCTCGGTCGCCGCCTCCCGATCCGCCCCGCGCTGCCCCATGACATAAACCCGCAACGCCGCATGCGGCACCTGCGTCGCCACATCCACATCATACGCACGCCCATCCAGCGCATCGAGAAACTCCGGAAACGTGCGCCAGTTCCACGGCAACCCCTCGGTCAGCACCACTTCGGGAATGTCCTCCACCCCCTCCATCAGCTTGACCAGCATATCCCGCTGATCCGGATGGCAAGGCGCGAACCCAACCCCGCAATTACCCAGCAAAACCGAGGTCACACCGTTCCAGGACGACGGCGACAACTGCGACCCCCAGGTTGCCTGAGCATCATAATGCGTATGCACATCGACAAACCCGGGCGTCACCAGCCTGTCGCGCGCCTCGATCTCCGCCCCGCCTTTCGGCAGCCCCTTGCCGATAGCGCTGATCCGTCCATCGACAATGGCGACATCGGCCTCGAACGCATCGCCGCCCGACCCGTCCATGATCGTGCCATTCCGTATCACCAGGTTCGCTGGATCGGCCATCATGCAATCCTCCGGCATCATACACAACAACCGTATCGGCGGCCCGATGGCCCGGCAAGGTCACCACAAGCGGGTCGGCCCACGTTCGCATCGGACGAAGTAAATACCCAACGCAAATGAAGCCGGATTCACGCAGGTGCACGCAGATACCAATCGGCGAAACGAACGCTCCGGCTGCGATCCCCCACCATCTGCGTGCTTCGCGTGCATCCATCTTCATCCGCGTTAGGCGCCTTCCTTCCCGCCCTCCCGGTTCAACGAACTTGACGAAACCCCCGCCACACCGAACCATCCACCCCAAACGTCCGAGACGCGCCCCGTGTCCAATATCGCGCCAACCCTGCTGGCCCTGGCCACCGACCTCGTCCCCACGCTGACGGCCCGAGAATCCGCCGCCGGCGCCGCCCGATCGGTGCCGACGGAAACCATCGCCGACTTCCACCGCCTCGGTATCCTCCGAGTGATGCAGCCGAACCGCTTCGGCGGCCACCAGGCCAGCTTCGACCTGTTCTCCCGCATCGTCGAAACCCTCGCCCAGGGCTGCGCCGCCTCCGCCTGGGTCTACGCCGTGCTCGCCGAACACCAGTGGATCATCGCCTGCATGCCCGACCAGGCCCAGATCGACGTCTGGGGCGACAACCCACACGCCGTCGCCGCATCC
>DATAZJ010000137.1:0-17895 GCA_036272115.1 Rhodopila sp.
TCCGATTCCGCGGCCAGGCCGGCGAGTTCGTCGCCTGACCGGCGGTTGGACGCCTTGGCGAGGACGTCCTTCAGGTCCGCGAAGTGGTGGCGTTCACCGTGGAAGTCGCTGACGAAGCGAGACATTCAGCCACTCTCACCAAGTTGACTACCCTAGATCGGGCACCTGGAACGGTTGCGCCACCTCGATCGCCCTGGCCGCCCGCAACACCCAGTCATCCCTGAACTGCGCCGCCGCGATTTGCACGGAATTCGGCATCCCATCGGCCCGCGGCCCCATCGGCACGGTGATCGCCGGCTGGCGCGTCAGATTGAAGGTGAAGGTCCAGGGTGCCCATGCCGTCCACAAGGCGCGCACCGGATCGACCGTCGGGGCGTCGGCCAGTGGCGGACCGGCCGGGACGGTCGGGCACAGCACCAGGTCGTAGCGCTGATGCAAACGAGCCATGGCGTGGCCGGCGGCGGCTCGGGTGGCCTCGGCGTCCATGAAGTCGATCGCGGTCATGCCGCCCAGGGTTTGCGCGACCTCGCGGATGCCGGGGTCCAGCAAGCCCACCATCTGCGAGGGCATTCCGGCGACCAGACGGGCCAATGCCGCGCCCCAGACGCGGCCGAACACGCTGCTGGTCTCGGGCAGGCCGGCATCGGCTTCTTCGACGAAGGCGCCGGCGTCGGTCAGGATCTGGGCGGCACGCTCCACCGCCGCAGCGCCGTCGGCGTCGATTGGAGCGTTGAAACCGGGGTTGCGCAGGATGCCGACGGTGAGGCCGGAGACGCCGTCCTCGATGCCGTCGCACCAGTCGCGCGGGTCGTCGGGCAGGCAGAACGGATCGCGCAGGTCCCAGCGCGCCATGGCGGAGAACATCAGCGCCGCGTCGCGCACGGTGCGGGTCATCGGGCCGGCGCAGGACACGCTGGCGAAGGCACTGGCCGGCCATTGCGGAATGCGTCCGTATGTCGGTTTCAGCCCGACCAGGCCGCACCATGCCGCCGGGATGCGCACCGACCCGCCGGCGTCGGTGCCGACATGCAGCGGTCCGAAACACGCCGCGCCGGCCGCCCCGGCGCCGGAGGAGGAGCCACCGGTGGTGTAATCCGGGTTCCAGGGATTGCGGGTGATGCCATGCAGCGGGCAGTCGCCAGGCGATTTCCAGCCGAACTCGGTTGTCGTGGTCTTGCCCACGATCACCGCCCCGGCCGCTTTCAGCCCCGCGACCAGCGGCGCGTCGTCCGGCACCGGGTCGGTGCTGGTGGTCCGGCTGCCGCGCCGTGTCGGGAAGCCGGCGAGATCGACCAGGTCCTTCACCGTGCAGGGCACGCCATCCAGCATGCCGAGCGGCCGGCCGGTCCGCCAGCGGGCGGTGCTTTCGCCGGCGGCCTGCAATGCCCCGGGATTCATCACCGCGAACGCATTGAGCCCGGGATTCAGGCGCGCCACCCGTTCGGTGACCGCCTGCAGGACATCGACGGGCGTGAGTTGCCGGCGGGCGAAGTAACCCAGCATATCCTCGGCGCTCAGCAGGGCGGGATCAAAATCGGGCATGGGTGCTCTTTTCCGATGGGGCGAACTGGGTGCAGCATGCCGTCCGCGGCGCATGGAGGGAACCCCGTATGAGTACCGAACCGTGGCAATGGCCGGAAGAGACGTGGCGGACGATGGTCAACCGGGCTCGGGCCGGGCGCAACCTGAAGCCGGCGGCCTGGCCCGAGGGGGCTCGTTGCGCCGTGGCGATCAGCTTCGATGCCGATCATGAGACGATCCCGCTGCGCGACAATGATCCGAGCCCGATGCGGATCAGCCAGGGGCAGTATGGCGGCAGGCAGGCGATGCCTCGGATACGTAAGCTGCTGGAACGGGAATCGGTGCCGGCGACGTTCTTCTATCCGGCGGTGTCCGCGCTGATCCATCCCGACGAAGTGCGGGCGGTGGCCGCGGACGGTCACGAAATCGGCATCCATTCGTGGATTCATGAGGTCAACACCTCGTTGCCGCGCGAGGCGGAGCGCGAACTGACCTTGCGGTCGCGTGAGACGCTGGCGAAGATCAGCGGCACCGAACCGGTTGGAATGCGGACGGCGTCGTGGGATTTTTCGGTGAACACGCTGGATATTATCCGCGAAATGAAATTGCTGTACGACAGCAGCCTGATGGCGGATGACGATCCGTACGAGCTGGAGGACCAGGGCGAACCCACCGGCATCGTCGAGCTGCCTCCGGAATGGATTCGGGATGACGCGGTCTACTTCAACATGCTGCGGTTCTCGGGGCTGCGGCCCTATACGCCGCCGTCCGCGGTCGAGGAAATTTTCACCGGCGAATTCGATGGCGCCTGGGACGAGGGCGGGATGTTCCTGCTGACGATGCACCCACACATCACGGGCCACCGGTCTCGCCTGCCGTTGCTGGAACGGTTGATCCATCACATGAAGGCGAAAGGCGGCTGCTGGTTCGCCACCCATGCGCAGATCGCCGCCTGGTGCAAGAAGGGTCTGTGACATCGGCGGAGCAACACCAGCATGACCACACGCATCGGCATTGCCGGCATCACCGGCCGCATGGGCCAACTGCTGACGGAGGAAGTCGCCGCCGCCGGCGCCACCCTGACCGGGGGAACCAGCCGAACCAACCCCGACCTGGCGGCGCTTGCCGCGGCATCCGACGTGGTGATCGACTTTACCCATGCCGCCACGGCGCAGGTCAACGCCGGCATCATGGCGGAATCCGGGAAAGCCTGGGTTCTCGGCACCTCCGGCCTGACCGCCGCTGACGAAGCCGCCGTGGAGGGCGCCGCCAGACGCATCCCGGTGGTCTATGCATCCAACTTCTCCGCCGGCGTCAATTTGGTCCTGGCCCTTGCCGAACGGATGGGGGCCGCCCTGCCCGCCGATGCCTACGACGCGGAGATCGTCGAGATGCATCACCGGCAGAAAGTGGATGCCCCTTCCGGCACCGCCGTGGGCATGGGCCGAGCGGTCGCCAAGGGCCGGCGGGTGAAACTCGACGACGTGATGGAAAGTGGGCGGCACGGTCATACCGGTGCGCGCAAGACCGGCGCCATCGGCTTCGCGGCGCTGCGCGGCGGCCAGGTGGTGGGGGAACACAGTCTGATTTTCGCCGCCGGCAGCGAGCACATTGTGCTGACCCACCGCGCGTTCGACCGCCGCACGTTCGCGACCGGCGCGGTGCGGGCCGCACTATGGGCGGTATCCCGGCCGCCCCGCCTGTACTCGATGATGGATGTTCTCGGCATGGCCTGAGACTTGGCCCGAGACTTGGCCTGAAAGCTTGACCCTGGCGGCGCTTTCCTTCACACACCGCCGACTTCGGCACTCCGCCGGAAGCCGCCGTTCCGGCTGGCCATAACCCATCGCGACGCGAGAGATAACCCATGCGGGACACGGGCGAATATCTTTTTACCTCGGAATCGGTTTCCGAGGGCCATCCCGACAAGGTCGCGGATCGGATCAGCGACACGGTCCTGGACGCGTTCCTGGCGGCCGACCCTTATTCCCGCGTCGCTTGTGAGACATTGGTCACTACAAATCGCGTGGTTCTGGCCGGCGAAACCCGTGGGCCGGAGACGGTCACACCGGAACTGCTGACGCACCTGACCCGCATGGCGATCCGCGACATCGGCTATGAGCAGGACGGGTTTCACTGGGCCAACGCCGACGTCGCGGTGCATTTGCACTCGCAGTCGTCCGATATCGCCCAGGGCGTGGATAGCGCGGGCAACAAGGATGAGGGCGCCGGCGACCAGGGCATCATGTTCGGCTACGCCTGCCGGGAAACCGAAACGCTGATGCCGGCGCCGCTGTATTATTCGCACGAAATCCTGCGCACGATCCGCGACCTGCGGAAGGCCGGCGACCTCTCGGTGAAGGGGCTGCTGCCGGATGCCAAAAGCCAGGTCACCCTGCGCTATGTCGATGGCAAGCCGGTGGGTGCCACCTCGGTCGTGGTGTCCACCCAGCATGAAGCCGGCCTCGAGCAGGCCGAGATCAAGCGCCTGCTGTGGCCGCTGGTCGAAAGCATCCTGCCGAAGGGCTGGATGTGCAGCGAGGAGGAATTCCACGTCAATCCGACCGGCAACTTCGTGATCGGCGGCCCGGACGGCGACTGTGGCCTGACCGGCCGGAAGATCATCGTGGACACCTACGGCGGTGCCTCTCCGCATGGCGGCGGCGCGTTCAGCGGCAAGGATCCGACCAAGGTCGATCGTTCGGCGGCCTATGCCTGCCGGTATCTGGCGAAGAACGTGGTCGCGGCGGGTCTGGCGGATCGCTGCACCCTGCAGATCAGCTACGCGATCGGCGTTGCTCGGCCGCTGTCGGTCTATGTGGATTTGCAGGGCACCGGCAAGGACGTGGATGAAACCCGGCTGGAAAAGACGCTGCGCGAGGTGATGAACCTGTCGCCGCGCGGCATCCGGGAGCATCTGCACCTGAATCGGCCGATCTATGTGCCGACCTCGGCCTATGGGCATTTCGGACGCGAGCCGGATGAGGCAACGGGCACGTTTACATGGGAAAAGACCGATCTGGTGCCGGCGCTGAAGGCGGCGTTCGGCCGATAAGCCCGACAACCGCCAAACCGCCACCGGATCGCCTGTACGGACGCGCCCGCGGCCATAAGCTGCGGCCGCGGCAGGAACACCTGCTGGACGTCACGCTGCCTCGGCTGGCGTTGCCTGAAGTCCTGCCGTCCGGTCCGTTGTGGCTGGAGGTCGGCTTCGGCGGCGGTGAGCATGCCTTGGCGCAGGTGCGGGCGCACTCGGATGCGACGTTGATCGCCTGCGAGGTGTTCGAGAACGGCATCTGTTCCCTTCTGTCCGCGCTGGTGCCGGAAGGGGATGAGGCCACCGCCCCCCTGCCGCCGAACCTGCACGTGTGGACCGATGATGCGCGCGTGCTGTTGCGGACCCTGCCGGATGCCAGTCTGGACCGGCTGTTCCTGATGTTCCCCGACCCGTGGCCGAAGGCGCGGCATGCCAAGCGCCGCTTCGTCCATCCGGCCATGCTGCCGTTGCTGGCCCGGGTGCTGAAGCCGAACGCGACCTGGCGGGTGGCGAGCGACGATCCCACCTATCAGGCCTGGGTGCGCGATGTGATGGCCGCGCAAACACTGTTCGACGACGCGGAGCCGGTGATGACCCGGCCGGATGGCTGGCCGCCGACGCGATACGAAGCCAAGGCGCTTCAGGCCGGGCGCCAGCCGCTGTACTGGGTGTTCCGGCGGCGCTGAGCCCGGCCCTGACATCTTTGAATTTTTCCGGCGAGTTGCCCTTGATCCGGTGCAACGACGTGGCTATACCCCCTGCCTCCACCGGTTGGGGCCGTAGCTCAGTTGGGAGAGCGCCTGAATGGCATTCAGGAGGTCAGGGGTTCGATTCCCCTCGGCTCCACCAGTGGTTTCCTACTCAAATTGGCTGCCTCCAGCACGGCGCACGAGCCGGCGGCTCTTGCAGTCGATGCGCGGGCTTCGTAGGGTTGTTCAAACCCCTCCAACAGGAGCGCCCAGGCATGCCACAATCACAGGGAACCAGCTTTTCCGCCAATCCGTTGACCATCATCGTCCGACACCAGTTGTGGGATGCCAATGTCGAGGATCATACCGACCAGGGTGTATCCATCGACGTGGCCGCCGACGTTGACGGCAGGCAGACCGTGCTGCTGCGCTTCAACTGCTTCGACCTCGAAAAAAGCTATGTCTACGGGCCGGAAAATCCCGATCTGACGACGCCTGGCCGGGTTGGTGGCGGCTTCGGCGTGCATTGCCGGATGGACCCGATCACCGATGGCAATCCGATCGGCTGGACCGTCCGCATGCTGGGCCAGAAGCTGCCCAAGATGCTGGACCGAGCAGGATACAAGGCAATCGCACAGGCGGCCGACCTCGCCTCGGTGCAGCGCATCCTGCCCGAGGTGGAGACTTGCGCCAGGGAGACGTTTGTCAGCAAGCGCAACACGGTCAAGCACAACCGCGGGACGGACATCTTCGAAGCGGGCAATATCCGGTTCGGGCTGGAGATGCGGCGGCAGCGGAATGGCGATGGTGGGCTGGCGCTTCACGTACTTGGCGATGTAGGCGGGTCGAAAGGCAAGGCCTACGTTGAAGAAACCGAGGTTCTGGCGTTCGACTGCTTCTGGCAGGGCGCGCATTATCATTACGGACCGCGCAACAAGAACCATCGGACCAACTGGGACTTGACGATCATCGACGATCCGCTCGACTGGACCTTCGAGCAGATCGAGAACCGCAAGCTGGGGCCGATGATCGATCGCGCCGGTTACCCGGGGATCGCCGCTGATCTGGACCTGGACAAAATCGCGTCTGTCCTGCCGGCGCTGAAGAAGCGCGCTTATGAGATGTACGAGGAAGGTGAGCGCCTGACGGGCCACAAAGGCCTGCCGCTGGAGTTCACGCCGAACCTGGCCGCCGAATAGGTCGTGTCGACAGGGTGGAGGGGGGTCAGGAACCCTCCACCAGCGCCTGGTAAACCAGCGCGTTGATCAGGGGCCGGAACTGCCGTCGCTGCTCGCCCGGCACCTGGGCCATGAACACCACGGCCAGGTCCTCCACGGGGTCGGCCCACCAAAGTGTTCCGTAGGCGCCGTTCCAGTAGAAGTCACCCTGGCTGCCCATCAGTGTGCCAACCGTTTCGCGGACGGCAACCGTCAGGCCGAAGCCGTACCCTTCCGAATTGGGGGCGAGCGCGGCGATCCGGTTCTCGATGTTCGGAGTCAGGCGGTTGGTGCGCATGGCCTCGACGGTTTTGCGGCCGAGGATCCGGGTGTCGCCGAGGATGCCGCCGCCCAGCAGCATTTGGGCGAAGTGGAGGTAATCCAGCGCGCTTGATGCCAGTCCGCCGCCGCCGCATTCGAACAGCAGCGCCTGGGCTCGGTCCGGCACGGACTGTGCCGCCCCGGTATCGGGGTTGCGAGGAAGCGGACGGGCGAGGCGCGCGGCCTTGTCCGGCGGCACCTGGAAAGTGGTGTCGACCATACCGAGCGGATGGAACAAATGCTGTTCCAGGAAGGTGCCGAGGGTCTGGCCGGAAAGCGCCTCCACGATCAGGCCGATGACGTCGATGGAAAGTCCGTAATCCCAGACGGTGCCGGGTTGATACAGCAGCGGGGCGGCGGCCAATCGTTGCAGGAATGCAGCGGCATCCAGGGTGGCGCCGGCGACGTTGGACGACGCGGGGTAGAGTGAGTGAACCGCCGTGGTGCCTCGGCCGCCGTAGGTCAACCCGGAGGTGTGGCGCATCAGGTCCTGGATGGTGATCGATCGTTCGGCGGGCACCGTTTCGATCGGCCCGCGGCCGGCGAGGACGCGTTCGGTCAGCACCGCGACCTGCCGGTTGCCGAGTTGGGGAAGAAACCGCTCGACCGGATCGGCCAGCCCCAGGCGGCCTTGTTCCCACAGCATCAGTCCGGAGACGCCGGTGATCGGCTTGGTCATCGATGCGATGGCGAACAGGGCGTCGCGGGGCATTGGCGTGCTGTGGTCCGGGGTCAGGTAACCAACGGCCTCGTGGAAGACCAGATGGCCTCGCCGAGCGATTGCGATCACTGCGCCGGGCAGTTGGCCGGCTTCGATTTCTTTGTTCAATACCGTAATAATTCTGGCCAGCCGCGTGGATGACATGCCGACCGCTTCGGGTTCGGCGTGCGGCAGGCTGGGTGCGGTGGCTTCGGTCATGTCGTTCCTTCCGGTTCCGCGGGCGACTGTACCACGAACCGGGGGGCGTCGCATGGACGAGGGCGGCGCGATGCAGTAGCCCTATGGGACACCCGCAACGATAGGGGAAACGTCATGGACTCTTCATCGATCCTGGGCAGTGGGGATTTCAAATACCGGCTGGTGCCTGACTGGGCCAAGCTGCCGGACGGCTGGGATTTCAACGAGGTCGCGGCCGTTGCCGTCGATTCCCGAGACCATGTCTACGTGTTCAGTCGCAGCGCGCATCCGGTGACGGTGTTCGATCGTGACGGCACGTTCCTGCGATCCTGGGGTGAAGGGGTTTTCAAGCGTGCACATGGGCTCAGTATGGCGCCCGACGACACCATCTTCTGCACCGATGACGGCGACCATGCGGTGCGCCGCTGCTCACCGGAAGGCAAGATTTTGCTGACCTTGGGGACGCCCGGCAAGCCGAAACCCTATATGGGCGGCGAACCGTTCTGCCAGTGTACCCACACGGCGCTGTCGCCGAGCGGGGACATTTATGTGTCGGACGGGTATGGTAACGCCCGCGTGCATAAATACTCGCCCGATGGCCGCCTGATCATGTCGTGGGGCAAGTCGGGCGTGGGCAAGGGCGAGTTCAACCTGCCGCACAATATCGGCTGCGATGCGGATGGCTGGGTTTATGTCGCAGACCGCGAGAATCATCGTGTGCAGATCTTCAACGGCGAAGGCAAGTATGAAACCGAGTGGCGTGATCTGCATCGGCCGAGCGGGCTGTTCGTGACGCCGGGCCGTTGCCCGTATTGCTATATTGGGGAGTGCGGGCCGACCTACGGGTTCAGCCGGAACGCCTCCGGCCTGGGTCCTCGGGTTTCGGTGGTCAGCAAGCAGGACGGCCGGATTCTTGCCAGGCTTGGTGACCGGACGCCGGATAATTTCCCCGGGCCGTTTACGTCGCCGCATGGTATCGCCGCCGATTCGCGCGGCGACATTTATGTGGGTGAGGTCGCGAAGACCGGCTGGGGGAATTTGTTCCCCGGCGTGACTCCGGAAAAGCCCCGGGCGGTGCTGCAAAAACTTGTGAAGGTGGATTGATGGCCGATTGGATCGAGACCTATCGCGGTGCGGTGCCGCCCTGGCAGTGCGACGTCACCGAACACTTCACAGTCGCGTATTATTTTGACCGGGTGGAGGAGGCGGAGGCCAATCTTGCCGACGCGCTGGGTTTTGGCGACCTGTCGCGCCGCGGGGATGTGCCCCGCCGGATCACCGCCCGGTTCGCACGCGAATTGCGGGCCGGCGCGAGTTTCCATGTCGAGAGTGCGGCGTTGGCTGTCGATGACGGGTTGCGCATTGGCCATCGGTTTGTCGATTCGACGAACGGAGAGGTCGTGACGTGGTTCGATGAGCACTGGGATCTGCCGTTGACAGAACAGCAGCGAAGCATGGTCGTGGGACGGTTGGCGGCGTGGAACGGTCCGGTTGAGGAACAAAGAACCGATCCGGCGACGACGGATGGTTTCATCCCGACTGCTCGGGGGCGGGTCAAGACCGCGGATGTTGATTCGGCGGGGCATTTTTCCCTTGCTGCGATTGTGCATCGTTTTTCCAACGCGTCCGGTCAGTTCGGTGCCGCAATCGGTATGGACAGCGCCTTTATGCAGGCGCAGCGGCGTGGGTTTTCAACCTTCGAGCTGATCTTGCGGATTTCCGGCGCGCTGCGGCTGGACATGCCTTACCTGGTTGAGACCGGTATCGGCCATTTCGGTGGGTCCTCGCTGCGCATGATCCATCGCATGGCCGTCCCGCGGACGGGCGCCGAAGTCGCTCGACTTGGTCAATTCGGCGTTAATCTTGACCTTGACGCGCGCCGGCCGGCCCGGTGGCCGGAAGAAATCCGACAACGGGCGGCGGCGTTGGGCGGTTAGTGGGCCGATTCACCCGACCGCGTGGGATGCTTCCGTCGGGATCGGACCACTCGTATCGCACCGCAGAGAAGCGCGATACGTCGCGGTTTTGTCCCAGTGGCCGATTCACGCGGGAAATCGCGGTCACCTCGTACTGGCACTTTACCGCGATCGGGGACTAGAGGAAGTCGCGGACCCGTTCGATGTCTTCCAGCACGCTGGAATGGGACACCAGCAGGACTTCATCGAAACCGATCTGCTCGATCCGTTTCAGGCGCCGGCGGGCTTCGTCCGGAGGGCAGGCCAGCGAGGTCGTCACCTCTTTCAGGCCGGCGGATTCGGGACGGTCGCCGAGATCGACAGCGACGTTGGCGAGCACGGCGTTGGTGCCGCCGGCATCCCGGTAGATCTTCATGCCTAGTTCAAGGTCCTCCCAACTACTGTAGCGGCCGGAGGGCGTCCACCCTTGGCATTCCTGCGCGGCGAAGGTGATCCAGCGAGGGCTGCGCCAGGCACCCATCAGGATGGGCGGGCCACCCTCACAGCCCGGCCACACCGACAGCGTGCCGCCGGAGTTGACCGCTTCGCCGCGCCATGCGCGCCGCATGGTTTCCAGCGAACGTTTCATGATGCCGAAGCGATGGTCATAGTCATAGCCCAGAAGCTCGAAATCCGCTCGGGTGGAACCGCTGCCGACTCCAAGCTGCAAACGATTCCCTGACAGCGCCTGAACCGATTGGACGCGATGAGCGAGTTCGATTGGGTTTCGTAGCGGAAGTTGCAGCACCGAGATACCAATTTCGACCCGTTCGGTGACGGCTGCGACGACGGATAGTTCGATCAGCGGGTCCAGGGTGGCTCGGCCGCGGCCCAGCGAGTCGCCGACCCATATGCCGGGGAAGCCGCTGGCTTCGATACGGCGGGCATAGTCTGCCATGCGGGCGAGCAGGCGGTCGTGCGGTTGCACGGTGGGATCGGGACGGATCATGGTGCTGACTTTCATGACCGCTCTCCATTCGTTGCTGACATGTCGTGGTCCTTGTCGCGTTTGGCGAGCAGCATGGCGCAAATCCGGCCGCGGGTAAAATGGCGGGGGGCGTTTGCCGGCGCTATTCTTCGGGTTCGGTGGTGAACAGCAACGGATAGCCTTTGCGGCGGCCGGCGTCCGTCGCGTTCGTCGCCTTCGATTCCGCGATATCCTTCGTGTAGACGGCGACCACGCATGAGCCGCGCCGGTGAGCGGTAACCATCACGCGCTGGGCCTGCTCCTCCCCCATGCGGAATTCCGCCTTCAGAACCATCACGACGAATTCCCGTGGGGTGAAGTCGTCGTTGATCAAAATGACTTTGTGGAGACGGGGGCGTTCGGTTTTCAGGTCCGTCTTGTCGTCGGAGTCAGTGGTTATATCGGGCATCGGCACTATTCCCCGTGCAGCGTCACCATGCCCATCCAGAACATGGTTTTGTCGCCGACATCGACTTCGTAGGATCTTTCGAATTGCAGCCGCCCGTCATCCGCTATGCGAAAGACCGAAAGACATGCCGGTACTTTGCGTATCCCGGTGGCGTCGCGGACCGACATCGCCATGATGTGGGCGGCGACCAGCAGGCGTCCGGACGGGTCGATATGAAAAGTGCGGCAGTGGATGCCGCCGGTGTCGATGTGCTGGATCTCGGTGGGTTCTCCGGTCGCCGGGTCGATCGCATAGGCCACCAACGTGTTTTCACCGCCGGCGAAGACTTTTGTGCCCTCGAACATCGTGGTGTCCGAGGCTCGGTTGACGGCATAGACGAAACGGCCGTTGGGATGGACGTGGACGGTGCCGGCGAGTTGCCTTGTCTGGGCCGGGGCGGCCAAAGTGGGTTTGGTGAACGACGCGGTCGCGGACGGCGTGCCGTTCTGCGTGGCGAACATCGCGAGCGCGTTTTGCCGTTCCAGCGACACGTACACCCAAGGCCGCGTCGGGTGAAAATCCAGATGGCGCGGGCCGAAACCGTAGCCGTCGTTGGGAGCGATGGATACTTCGTGGCTCAGTTGGCCGTCGGCGTAGTTGAAGATTTTTAGCGCGCCTGGTTCCTCGGGTTTGGTTTTGGTGGCGCTGTGTCCTCTTGTGACCAGGATGACGTGCTTGTCGTCGGGGGTGGCTCGTACCTGGTGCGGATAGATGCCGGGATCGATCGGTTCGGGCGGCTGGACCTCGTGACCCAGCGTGGCATCGGCGTTGATCCGGTAGACGCGGAAGGCGCCGGGGTTGCTGAAGGCGACCAGGATGTGCCTGGAGGCGATATCGGTGGCCATGTGGATCGGTCGTGTCGGCAGCGGGATCGGGTCGCCATGTGGCGTCAGCATGCCTGATTCCGGATGGACGGAAAACGCGGTGACCTGGTGACTGTTGCCGACGGGTCCCAGGCCGGATGCACTGTTGCTCGACGCGACATAGAGGTAACGGCCCGAGACATGCGGCCAGGCGTATTGCACGTTCTCGGCGACGGTGACCGATTCATGGCGGGACAGTACGGCGTGACCGACGTCGACGGCATAGCGGGTCAGTTCGGGACCGACGCTGGCATACAGGACAACGGCTTCATTCATTACGAGTCACTCCTTATGCCGAGACAGGGGAGGAGCCTGTTCGCGCGTGCCCCGCCCGGCCGCCGGATGACGATCATACCCTCTATCCGCGGCATGCCAAAATCAACCGAGGGGTACCTGAACGGGCTGTGATGGCGTGGCTTATTTCGCCTCCAGGATCAGGTTCAGGTATGGCTCAACGCGAGCGGTCATGGCCGGGGGGATGACGGTGGTGGCGTCCATCTGCTCGACGATGGCGGGGCCGGCGATGCGGTTGCCGGCGTCCAGTCTGTCGCGGTCGTAAATCGGACAGGCAACGAAACCGGCAGCTTCCGCGAACCACACGTCACGCCGGCCGACGATCGCGGCGGAGGCGTCGGCACCTTGCATGGGGCGTGGCTGGAATGCGGCTTTGCGCACCAAGCCGGTTGCCTCGACGCGGAACGTTACGAGTTGCACGGGTTCGCCCTCGGCGACGAAGCCGTACATCCGATGGTGGGCGCTGGCAAAACCGTCGGCGAGACGGTCGAGCGTGGTGAGGGTAATGGGGCCGTCGGGGACCGCGACAGAAAGTTCGTAGTTCTGGCCGGCGTAGCGCATGTCCACGGTGCGGGCGATCCGGCGGGCCTCGGGGGCGATTGCCTCCTGCGCGAACCAGGCATCGGCTTGTTGGCGCAGCGTAAGAAAAGCGTCTGCCACTTCGGGAAGGGCGGCGGACGACAGGGTTCGCAGGCGGGTGGTGGCGAAGTCGGCGCGCAGGTCGGTCAGCAGCAGACCCATGGCGCACAGGATTCCGGGATTGCGGGGCACCAGGATGCGGCTGATCTCCAGTTCCTTCGCCAGACGCGCTGCGTGCAGCGGGCCGGCGCCGCCGAACGCCGCGAGGGTATAGTCGCGCGGGTCGTGACCCCGCTGCACGCTGATGACGCGGATGGCTCGTGCCATGTTGGCGATGACGACGGACAGGATGCCTTGCGCCGTGGCCATCACGTCCAGGTTCAGGCGATCAGCCAGGCGTGCGATCGCCGCCTTGGCCAGCGCCTGATCCACATTCATGCGGCCGCCCAGCAGATGCGTGGGATTGAGGGTTTGCAGCACGACGTTGGCGTCGGTGACGGTGGGTTCGTCGTTGCCCTTGCCGTAGCAGACCGGGCCCGGGAAGGCGCCGGCGGATCGTGGTCCGACTTTCAGCAATCCGCCGCTGTCGACGTAGGCGATCGAGCCGCCGCCGGCACCCACGGTGTGGATGTCCAGCATCGGCGCCTTGATCGGATAGCCGTGCACCACCGCCTCATTGGCCAGCCGGCACACGCCGCCTTGCAGCAGCGCGACGTCGGTGCTGGTGCCGCCCATGTCGAAGGTGATCAGGTTGTCCATCCCGGCCATGCGTCCGACGGCCTGTGCCGCGACCACGCCGGTCGAGGGTCCCGACAGTACCGTGCGCACCGGCAGTCGGGCGGCCTGGTCAAAGCCGATGACGCCGCCGTTCGACTGTGTCAGGTGCGGGGGCACCTTCAGCCCTAACCGTTGCAGCCGAGCGGCCAGACGGTGAATATACTTTTGCATGACGGGGCCGAGATAGGCGTTCACGACCGCCGTGCTCATGCGTTCGAATTCGCGGAATTCCGGTGCGACTTCGTGGCTGACGCAGGCGAAGGCCGCGGGGAATTCTTCGGCGATGATGCGGCTTGCGATGGCCTCGTGTTCGGTACGAACGAAACCATACAGGAAGCACACCGCGACGGCCTCGACACCGGCGTCGCGCAGGGTTCGGACGGCTTCGCGCAATGCCTGCTCGTCCAGGCGGGTTTCGATGGTGCCGTCGTGGCGGATGCGTTCAGGCACTTCCAGACGCAGGTCGCGGGCGACCAGGACCGGCGGCTTATCGACCTGCAAATCGTAAAGATCGGGGCGCTTCTGGCGGCCGATTTCCAACAGGTCGCGGAATCCCTGGGTGGTGATCAGGCCGGTTTTCACGCCACGGTGCTGGATCAGGGCGTTGGTGGCGACGGTGGTGCCGTGGCCGAAATAGCCGACATCGGCTGGTTCGAGGCCGACGCGGCCGGCACCTTCCTCAAAGCCCTGGGCGATGCCGCAAGACGGGTCGTCGGGGGTAGAGGAAACCTTCCACACCTCGATCCGGCCGCTTTCGTCCTCGCACAGGCAGACGTCGGTGAAGGTCCCGCCGGAATCGATCCCGATGCGCCACGCCATTGGATTTTTCTCCGACATATCCTGTCGAAAGTACTGTCATGAAGACGGGTGCGGTGCAACAGAGGTGGTCCCCGGGTTGGCGACCGTCCCGGCGCTGGCGCTTGCCGTCCGGTCAAGGTCGCCAAGGCGGGCGGATCGTCATAGTGTCAGCGCCATGGCGGAACAGAGTCTTGGTATGCGACGGCAGGACTTCATGACCGATATGGAAGACGATCCCCTGCCGGTGATGGTGCCGCGCAGTGACAGGGTGCTTGTCCACACGCCACCCGAACGGGTTCGACGGCTGCGGAAGCACCTGATCGTAACGCTGCGCGCGTTGCGCACGCTGAAGGAAACCGCCAAGCGCAAGGTTCCACCGGCGCACCCGGAACCCGGGGGCTTCGCCGCCCGCGTCGCCGGCACCGCCTGCGGACTGTGCAAAGGATGGTGCTGCAAGAACGGTGCGGACGACGCCTTTCTGGATGAACCGACGCTGCTGCGCGTTCGCCGCGCCAGGCCGGCACTGAACGCACGCGCCGTATTGCGCCTGTTTGTCGATCGCGTGCCGCCGGATGCCTACCAGGGATCCTGTATATTTCATGGCAAGCAAGGCTGCACATTGGACCGGTCACTGCGATCCGAGGTGTGCAACAGCTATTTTTGCGGTGGCCTCCAGAACTACCTGACCGGCGGCAATCTTGCGGTGCCGGCTATCGTTATTGCCGGTGAGGGCGGCAAGATGCGGACCTCGCCCGTCCTGACCCCATAGCGGAAATATGGCTGTCTTCCGCGCGGTTTGACATCCATCGCGAAGGCACCCAGAACCCGTTCGGGTAGTATCGAAGGGACCGCGCGATGAAACTCAGCATGATCGTCCGCGGCCAGCATCCGCCCGGGGACACCGCGCAACATTTGCGTGACGATCTCGACCTGGTGCGTTGCGCGGAGCGGCTGGGGTTCGACGGGATCGTCAAGGGGTCGCATTACAGCGCGCATCCATTCTCCTCCTTGCAGCAGATCCCGTTTCTTGCCCATTGCGCCGCGGTCGCGCCCCGGCTGCGGATCATCTGCGGGCTGGTGCTGGTGCCGTTGCACAAGCCGCTCGATCTTGCCGAACAACTGGCGACGCTTGATGTTTTGTCCGGCGGCAAACTCGTGTTCGGCGCGGGCATCGGTTACCGCGATGTGGAATTCAAGGCTTTCGGCGTGCCGCGCGGCCGGCTCGGGGCTCGTCTGGAGGAAATCCTGACCGCGATCCGCCGCCTGTGGACAGAGGATTTCGTCGATATGACGGGTTCGGATTTCGAACTCGATCATGCCACCTGCTCGGTCAAACCGTTGCAGAAACCGATGCCGCCGATCTGGATGGGCGCCAATGCCGACGTGGCGATCCGGCGCGCGGCGCGCATGGCAGATTGCTGGTACATCAACCCGCACAACACGCTGGCGACGATCGAGCGGCAGATGGATTTGTATAAGCGTGCGCTCGACGAATACGGGCGCCCGTTCCCCGCCGAAGTGCCGATGCGGCGGGAGGTTTTCGTGGCGAGCACCCGAGCCGAGGCGATCCGCCGCGCCCAGCCTTATCTGGAGGAAAAGTATAAGGCCTACCGCGCCTGGGGACAGGACAAGGTGATGCCGGAGGGCGACGATTTCGATCATGAATTCGACGCCCTGCTGGAGGACCGGTTCCTGCTCGGCTCACCGACGGAGGTCGCCGATCAGCTCAACCGGCTCAATCAACGCCTTGGGGTGAATCACCTCGTCGCCTCGATCCATTGGCCGGGGATGCCGAACAGCCTGGCGCTGGAGCAACTGCATCTGCTGGCCGAGGAAGTCGCGCCGCTGCTCGGCCCCTGACGTTACGCTGCCGGCGGCTTGCGGTCGGCGTAGCTGGCCCCCATGCCGGCGCGCACATCCTGCTGAATGCCGTATTGCGGGAAGGGGTAACGCAGGCCGTTCTTCGACAGCGCTTCCATGCCGGTGATCGCCTGCGTCAGTTGGTCCGGCGGCAAGGCCATCAGCATCTCATCGTCCAGCACGCCGCCGTAGCGGCGTTCGGCGAAACAGGGGATCGACAGGCTGGGCTGGCGCGTGTTCAGCGCCCGGCCCCACGAATCCGCGCAGGCTGATTCGCCCACGACACTCCAGTCGAAGCGCTTGTAGCCGGACCATTGCAGGCCGTTGATGAAATACATCATCGCCCCCGGCGTCGCGTAGAACAGCGCGATATCCGGGGGGTTCAGCCGCCCGGCCGCCAGCGGGGAGACCACCATCGCCTGGTATTTGCCGTCCGCAACGCAGTTCATCGCCGCCTGGTGCGCGCCGGCATCGTCCGGCGTCGAATACCACACCCCGACCATGCGCTGGCCGGACTTCCATTCATCGTCCTTCGCATTTCCCAGCCCGATCACCGCTCGGCATTGCGCGCCCACCAGATCGTCGGCGGTCACGCCCACGGTCCAGCCAAGACGGGCGGCCTGCGCCACCACCTGGTCGAAGGCGTGGACCGCTTTCGGCCTGCGGATACGCGGGATCGCCTCCATGTCCTCGGCGCGCTCGAACAGCTTCATGCCGAACGGCGGGTTGCGCAGCTTCAACAGGCGCTCGAGGTCGGCGGCCAGCTTTGTCCAGTCCTGGGTCATGGCGGTATCCTCCGGTTTGTCCGGTATCATCGGCCCTGGCGGGCGGGATGTTAAGGCGGATTTCAGGATTGGCCGGGCGGTTCGGCCACCAGCACGAACTGAACGCGGGGAGAACATGCTGCCTGGCGCACCACGGACGCGTGGCTTGCTGGACAGTGTTGGCCTCGCATGGAAGACTTTCACTGGGCCGGACCCGTCAATCAGCGTGACCGCGATCCGGTTCCCCATAACGGCAGCCCGCGCTTTTGCGCCGCGGGGCCACGCTCGAGGAGACGGCATTTGGCCCGCGGCCGGTTGACCCTTTACGCGCTGCTGTTCTTTTTGATTACTATCAACTACGCGGACCGCATTGCGCTCTCCATAGCCGCCAAGCCGATTGCACAGGAATTCGGTCTCTCGCCGATTGCGATGGGCTATCTGTTCTCCTGCTTTTTGTGGACCTACGTCATCTGTCTGGTCCCTTGGGGCATGGCCACCGACCGCCTGGGTATCCGAACCGTGGTCGGGGTCGGCATCACGATCTGGTCCATGGCGACGGTGCTCACCGGCTGGGCGTCCGGCATCGGCTCGTTGTTCGGTGCCCGTCTCGCGATGGGTGCCGGCGAGGCCAGTTCGTTCCCCGCCGCCGGTCGCGCGATCCGCGAATGGGTGCCACAGAGCGAATACGGCCTGGCCAGCATGATGGTGATCAGTGGCGGCTATGCCGGACCGGCGATCGGCGCCGTGCTGTTCGGCTGGTTTGCCGCCGCCCTGGGCTGGCGCGGCGGATTTGCGGCACTCGGGGCCATCGGCTTCGTGTGGCTGTTGGCGTCTCTGCTGTGGTTTCGCCGCCCGGTCACAACGCAAATCTCGACACCACACGAGCAGCCTGCGCGCACCGATCCGC
>DATAZJ010000138.1:0-3718 GCA_036272115.1 Rhodopila sp.
CCGCCAACGCCTGGTGCGGAGCCATCCGCGATCGGGCCGCAAGAGCCTGTACCTCTCGGCCCACGCCTCCCACATCAGCGGCTGGCCGGTCGCCGACGGGCGCTTGCTGTTGCTGGATCTGAACGCGCACGCGACGCAGTCTCGTTTTGTCTACCGCCACGCCTGGCGCGTCGGCGATCTGTTGATCTGGGACAACCGCTGGACGATGCACCGCGGCCGCCCGCACGATGAAACCAAGCCGCGGGACTTACGCCGGGCGACGACGCTCGATACGCGATCGACACTGGAAGAAGCACTATGAAGCTGGAGAACAACGAATGAGTCAGGCCCCCGGGAATCAGGCACTTCAGGGTATTCGCGTCATCGACATGACGCACAACCAGGCCGGTCCGGCCTGCGCGCAGATACTGGGCTTCCTCGGTGCCGACGTGATCAAGCTGGAGGAACCGAAAGGCGGCGACGTCGCCCGCACCAACATGCGCGACAAACCCGACAGCGACAGCCTGTTCTTTTTGATCCTGAACGCCAACAAACGCAGCCTGACGCTGAACCTGAAGACCGAGGACGGCAAGGCGCTGTTCCGCCGGCTCATCGCCGAATCCGATGTCCTGCTGGAGAACTTTGGCCCCGGGGCGCTCGACCGGCTGGGCCTCGGCTACGATACGCTTTCAAAACTGAACCCGAAACTGATCTATGCCACGATCAAGGGCTTCGGCACCTACGGCCCCTACAGCGGCTACAAGAGTTTCGAGCCGATCGCCCAGGCAATGGGCGGGGCGATGGCGGTGACCGGCTTCCCCGAGAACCCGCCGACCTACGTGTTCCCCGCGATCGGCGATTCCGGCACCGGCATGCACATGGCGATCGGCATCCTCGCCGCCCTGCAACAGCGCCATGCCAGCGGGAAGGGGCAGCATGTGGAGGTGTCCATGCAGGACGCCGTCGTCAACCTGATCCGCGTCAGCCTGCGCGATCATCAGCGCTACGGCCATCCCCCGCCGCGCGTCGGCAACCAGCTTGGCCGTACTGTCCCCGGAACGACTTATCCTTGCGCGCCGGGCGGCCCGAATGACTACGTCTATATTTTCGCCCAGCCACAGATGTTCAAGCCGTTTCTTGCGGCGATCGGACGGCCGGAACTGGCGGACGATCCGCGCTTCAAAACCCCCGAGGCACGCTGGGAAAACCGCGCCGCCTTCGACGCGATCACCGAAACCTGGACCCGCCAGCGCACCAAGCATGAGGTAATGGACATCCTCGGAGAAGCCGGCGTGCCCAGCGGCGCCTGCCAGGACACCGGCGAGGTCCTCGCCGACCCGCATCTGCGCGCCCGTGACATGATCGTCGATGTCGATTTCCCGACGCGCGGCACGTACCAGACCGTCGGCTGCCCGATCAAGCTGTCGGATTCCCCGGCCGAGATCACCCGGCCGCCGCTGCTGGGTGAGCACACCGGCGATGTGCTGGGCTCGCTCTGCGGTGTGGGGCCGGAGGAACTGAAGCGGCTGCGGGAAACCGGCGTGGTGTAGCCTCCAGCTCGCGCATCCGCACACGCCGGTTCGATCGACAACCTACCGCGCCGTCGGCCCGGCCTCCAGCAGCGACAGGTCCTGCTGCGCCAGGTCGGCGGTCGTGCTGTTCGGGTCCACGCTCTGCGCGTGTTCCCAATCAGCCCGCGCACCCGCCGCGTCGCCCAACCGCTGGCGCAGAATGCCCCGCTCCAGCAAGGCATCCGGATCGTCCGGGTCCAGCGTCAGCGCCTGGGAGACATCCGCCTGCGCCAGATCCAGCAGGTTCAGCTTCCGCCGCATCACCGCCCGCAGCACCAGCGCATCGGGCCGCCTGGCGTCCTGCTGCAGTGCCTGGCTTACGTCGTCGACCGCGTCCTGGTACCGGTCGAGCATGCCCTCGGCCGTCGCCCGCATGATGAGCAGTTCGGTATCCCCCGGCGACAGGCCCAGCGCTCGGGTGGTGTCCTCCACCGCCTTGTCCGCCTGCGCGACCATCAGGCGCGCCTGCGCCGCCTGGCTGAGCACAGACGCCCGGGCCAGCGCCGGCGCATGGCTCTGTTGCGCAAGCTGCTCCAGCACCTCCGCCCCGGACGCCGGCTTGCCCGAGGCGATCAGCGCCAACCCCCGGCAATGCACCGCGCCATCGCCGCCGCCGTCGGCCTGCCAGGTCTCGGCCAGATCGACAGCGCCCGTCGGATCGCTGGCCAAGGTGTCGAGACAGGTCTCATACGCACTGCCCTGGGCGATACGCGGCGGAAACGGCGGTACCGGCAGGTCCGTCGGCAGCTCTTCCCGCGGTGATGGCGGCGGCGCGCTCCGCCACCAGATGGCACCACCAAGTCCGCCAATCACCAGCAGGGACGCGCAGAAAACTGTCAGCCACCGGAACATGATCCGCAGTCTAGAGCATGATCCGCGCAGGTGTAATCACCGAGCGGTGAATCATGCGATCAGATAAAGTGCTGGAGCAATGTCCGTGCGCCGATACCAACGGAAATCGCTCTAGCCGGACCGGCTGAAATGCAGGAAGTCATTCTGCCCGATATGGTGCCCCGCCGGCAGGTCGCCGAACGGCGGAAACGGCACGCTGCCCAGACAGGGCTGGAAAATACTGTCGTGGATCAGCACGTTGCGCCGGATCGCCGGCCAGACCGTCTCGGTCAGCAAATCCTGATCGACATGATCGTTTTCCATCCGCCAGGCGGTATAGGCACCCAGAAGCGTCGCCAGCGGCGGCAGGATGCCGCCAACCCCGCCCCACATGCCGGCCAGCAGAAGATCGGTGTGGGTGCACCAGTCGCGCATGGCGTGGAAATGAAAATCCGACCGCAACCAGGCATCGACGGCGACCCGCTCCTTTACCGTCAGCAGCGAATCGGCGTCGCGGATCAGGAAACGCTGAACGGCCGGATCGGCGATGACCTCGAACCGCCACAGCAGGCCGCGATGCACCGGCACGCCCGGCGGCAGCCGCATCGCCCGAAGCTCGACGCCATTGGCCGCCAGTTGCCGCAGGTAAGCGGGATCGACCGAGTGGTCGTGATAGACCCGGATGGTCCATTCGGCGAACAGATGCGGCCGGATACGGGCGTTCTCCAGCAGCGGCACCTGATAGCGCGGCTGATTGCCCCACAAGCTGTAGGCAATGACATTCGCTTGCGGACCCCCGGGATTGAACGCCGGCGGAAGGCCGGTCGGCATCGCCACCAACGGCGCCGAACCACCGAAACGGCGATCCTTGCTCTCCAGCGCCATGCGCCCGGCCACAACGGCAAGGTCCGAACGCCCGACCCGCTGATGCGCCTCGCACAGACAATCATGCACGTTCGCGCTGTCGGAACCGAGGGCAAGCGCGGTCTCGCACGCCGCGATCGACCCAGCGACATCGGACGCCGCCAGCAGCAGCACGCCCAGGTTCTCATGCAGCGAGGCATTGTCCGGGTACAGCCGCAGTCCGTCCCGCATGGCCTCGATGCCCTCGGCGATGCGGCGATCGGCGTGGAGGATCAGGCCCGCGAACAGAAAATCGTCGGCCTTCTGTGTCCCGGCCGTCCGGGCCATGGCCAGAACGGTGGATTGGGCCGTCGCGGCATCCGTCAAGCGTCCTTGCGCGTAAGCATCGCGGGCGACTGCACGCAGGTCGCCGAACCCGTCCGGCGTCGCGACGGCGGGCGAGACCCCTGGCCGATCAGCCATGATGGCCGAAG
>DATAZJ010000139.1:0-3117 GCA_036272115.1 Rhodopila sp.
CGGCGGGGTTAGGTTCGGCGGGTGCGGGGGGAAGATTTGCCGTGGCGGCGCAGGCCTCCAGCGCCAGAATCATGCCGATCCGGAACGACCCCAGGAGAAGCCGGGTCAGTGAGATTGTTGCCATTGTTCCCATTCCTTTCCGGATCAGGCAGCGGACGCGAGCAATCTGGCGAGGCGCAATGCCAGCGCCACCGCTGTCAGGGTCGGGTTGGCGGCGCTCGAGGTCGGAAAAACCGAGCTGCCGGCGATGAAAAGATTGGCGGCGCCGAAGACGCGGCAATCGGCGTCGACGACGCCTTCCTGTTGCGTGGCGGCCATACGGGTCAGGCCGATCTGGTGGTGGCCGTCGTAGCATTGGTCGATGATATGGGCGGCGCGGCGTTCCGGCGGTACCGTCCATTCCATGGTGCCGAGGCCGGTGCGGGCCAGCCATGCGGCGAAGCAGTCGTGGGCGCGGATCAGCGGTTCGGCGTCGGCTTCGGTGTAGCGCAGATCGATCGCCAGGCGCGGCAGGCCCAGTGCGTCTCGGTCCTGCGTCAGCACCGCGCGCGATTCGGGGTCGGGCAGGTGCTCGGCGTGGAAGCGCACGGCATAGCGCCGCGCGGCATTGCGCTGAAAGAAGCCGGGCATGCGCGGGCGGGCGAGGTAGCGCTGGTGGAGGAAGCTGGGAATGAAGGCGGCGGTGCGCGGCATGGCGCGGAGGACGTTGCCGATATGCGGCAAGCGGCGCACCGGGTTGGGGCCGAGATAGTTTCGCCTGATCGATTCGACGACGATGCGCCGGCCGAGCCATGGCACGGAGAGCGCAAGATAGGCGAACGAGAGAATGGCGTCGCGATGGCGCGGATTGTAGATCACCGGGTAATCAGGCCATAGCGACACGTTGCTCAGGCCGGCTCGGCGTTGCAGGTCCGGACTTGGGGTGAAGCGGCGGCGGACGTAGTAGCCGTGCGGGTCGCGGAAATAGTCGATCCCTCGATCCAGCGCTGGTTCAATCACCATTTCGGCGGACGAACCATAGAGATGGCCCATGTAGTAGCGACCGAGCGGTCCGTGTTCGCCACCGAAACGGTTGGGGGTGTCCTGACGGGCGGCGAGCAGCAGGCGGGTGTTTTCCAGTCCGCCGGCGGCCAGCACGATTTTGCGCGCGCGGATGCTGGCGGGTCGGCCGGCCGCGTCCCGCACCTCGATGGTATCGACGCGGCCGTCAGCGAGGAAGCTGAAGCCCACCACCGTCGCGGTCAGCCGCAGGTCGATGTTCGGTTCGTTCCGCAATCGGTTTGCGTAGGTCTTGCCCAGGCGTGGCTGCTGGCTCCAGCGTTCCAGGCGATCGAAGCGAAAATCCGGATCGTCGATCCGCAGGCCGTCGATCGGCCGTTCGAATTCCGCCGGACCGCAGCCGAGATAGGCGCAGGCGCCGGCGAAGTCGGGCTCGACGTCGGCGAAAGTGATGGGCCAGACGGCGCCGGGAACGGCCGGGCGTGATTCGAAATCCATCGCGTCCATCGGCACGCAGCGTCCACCCCAGAGGTTGGAGGTGCCGCCCAGGCTGCGCTGCACGGCGATGTTCATGGGCACGTGATACTTGGGCACGGCGATGTGCGCGTCCGCCAGATGCTGGGCCGCGGTTGTGAGGCCGGTGGCGCCGGATTCGAGCAGCAGGACGGACCGGCCGAGGCGAACGAGTTCCAGGGCGAGCGATATGCCGACCGGGCCGGCCCCGATGACGCAGATATCCGCGTCCTGCAATCCGTCGATTCCGGTGGTGATCATGCGGGCATCGTCCCTGGCGCCGACAGTTCGGGCAAGACCCGGCGCACCGCCAGGGCGAAGCTGACGCGGCCCTGGATCAGAACGACGGCGCTGAGGATCGCCGCGCCTATCAGTCCGAACAGCGGGATCAACACCGCGCCCAGAAGGCAGCATACGGCGAACTGCTGGAGGTTCAGGGCGCGCAGCGTGCGGCCGTGGCCGGTCATGGTCAGCATCATGTCCTCGGTGGGCAGGAAGACGTTCACCAGTTGGCCCATGCACAGCACGATCATCGCCGCGACGGCCGCATGGGAGGCGAAATCGCGACCGAGCAACGACAGCAAGGTATGGGGGAAGATCACCATGATGGCGATGATCGGCAGGCAGACCGCCATCGCCAGCAGCCGCGCCTGGTTGGCGGTGTGCCGCAACTGGACATATTCGCGGCGGCGGTGATAGCGGGCGAAGGCCGGGCTGGCGATCGTGGCGATGCTGACGAGGATGGTGTTGATCATCATGGTCATGCGGCTGACGATGCTGAAGGCGCTGACGGCCACCGGATCGGCGAAGGCACCGAGTGCGAGGACCGGGAGCGAGAGGAGCGAGACCTGGACCAGTTCGACCACGAAGAGCGGCCTCGCGGTGGTCCACAGTGTCGGCAGCGGGTCGGTTGGCGTGCCGTGCGGCCGGTCGACCAGCACGGCACGCCAGTCCCGCAGGATGAAGGCGGCGCCCAGGCAGCAGCAGGCACCATAGGAACAGGCGTAGACCATCAGCACGGTATCCAGTCGATGCAGGCCCGCCACCAGGGCCAGCAGCGACAGCGCCGGCGGCAGGGCGCTTTGCACGATCTGGGCGAGCACCGCGCGGTTCATGCCGATCAGTGCGAAGCCGATGGTGAACGCCAGTGTCTGCGTGGGCAGGATCAGCGCCGCGAAGCGTAGCGGCAGCGCGAGTTCCGGCTGATGGTAGATGAATTGTGCCGCCGGCCCGGCGAGGCCGAAAGTGAGCAGTGCCGCGGCGAAACTGGCCAGCGTGACCCAGCCGAGGCCGGTGATCAGGGCCTGGCGCGCGGCTCGGCCATGCCCGACGGCGAGCTCGGCGGCGATGTGACGGGAAATGGCCCGCTCCAGCCCCAGACGTGCGGCGGTCGAGGCCAGATTGACCCAGCTCAGGCAAAGGAAGAACAGGCCGGAATCGTGGCCGCCCATCAGTCGGGCGGCAAGGAAGTACAGGCCGAACTTGCCGATGACCTCCACACCGCGGGTAGCCAGCGCGGCGAAATATCCCAGCAGCGTGCGCGACATCAGCCTCTCAACGATTGCCCGCACTTTGTCGCGACGCTCCCATTCAATCCGTGCCGCG
>DATAZJ010000140.1:0-2239 GCA_036272115.1 Rhodopila sp.
CGCAGCATTATCGTCAGCCCGGCCATGGCCTCAGGCAGGAATTGATCGGGCACCTGTCCGATGGAAAAGTAAATCTGGTCGCGGATCTTGGAGGTATCGTCGGAATCGAGCCCCCACTGCTTCACGTGGCCCACCACGCCAACAATGGTGATGGGGCCGATCTCGGACATGCTAATCTGCTTGCCCACGGGGTCCTGTCCGGGGAAAAGATGCTTCGCCATGACCTGGTCGATCACGATTACCGGAGGGGACCCGACGATGTCGCGCCGGTCGATGAAGCGCCCCGCCAGCAGCGGGAGCGGCAACACCGAGCGGTAGCCGGGCGTGACGATGTAGAAGAGGGCGGAGTTCAACTGGTCCTGCGGAGGCTGCGGACCGGTGCCGGGCCAGTAACTATTCTCGCTATCGCCCTCGCCTAGCGGCACCTGCGAGGAGATAGCGGCGGCCTCCACGCCCGGGGTAGCGGCCACCCGTTCCAGCATCTGGTCGAAGGCTTGGCGGATGCGGGGCGCGCTCCCCGCCACCGTCGGCGAAAGGGCCACCTGCGCGGTCAGGATGTGATGGGGGTTGAACCCGGGATCGACTTTCCAAAGCCGCCAGACGCTTTGGATCATCAGCCCGGCGCCGGCCAGCAGAACCACCGCCAGCCCCATTTCCAACGCGACGAAAATGCCTTCGGCACGATATTTTCCGCCGCCCGAACCGCGGGTTCCTTCTTTCAAGGATTCCTGCGGATTGGTGTTGGCCCCCAGCAGCGCGGGCGCCAGCCCAAACAGAATGCCGGTAGCCACCGAAACCGCCAGGGTGAACAAGAGCACATAGGGATCGATGCCGATACCGTCGGCACGCGGCAGGTTGGCGGGAGCTGCTGCCAACACCAGGCGTGTTCCCCATCCTGCCAGCAGCAGGCCGATCAGCCCCCCGCCCAGGGATAGCAGCAGGCTCTCGGTCAGGAGTTGGCGCACCACACGGCCCCGGTCCGCGCCCAGGGCGGCGCGAATCGCGAACTCACGCTTGCGCGCCGTGGAGCGCGCCAGTAACAGGTTGGCGACATTCGCGCAGGCGATGATCAGTACGAAGCCGACGGCGCCGAGCAGGAGCAGCAGGGTGGACCGGACGCCACCTACGATATCGTCCTTCATGGCCACCACGCGGGCGCTGTATCCGGCATTCGTCTTGGGATATTGCAGCGCCAGCCGGCCCGCGATGGCCGCCACTTCGGCCTGCGCCGCCTCGGGTTTGACCCCCGGCTTCAGCCGGCCGATCACGCGGAGACCGGGATGCGATTCCCGCGTTCGCAGTTCCACCGAATTATAGGTTTCCATCGGCAGATAGACCTCCGCCTCCCCGCCCAGCCGGAAATTGGCGGGCAGCACGCCGATTACCGTGCACGGCATCCCGTTGAGCGTGAGGTTCTTTCCCAACACCCCCGGGTCAGCGGCGAGACGGCGCTTCCAGAAACCAGTGGTAACCATGGCGGTGCATGCCGCACCTTCACGGTCCTCGGTCGACGAAAAGGTACGGCCGAATCGCGGATGGACCCCCAACACCGGCAGCAGGCTGGCCGTCACATATTCGCCCGAAAGCTGTTCGGGCTCGCCCATGCCGGTGAAATTGAAAAAGTCGCTGCGGTAGGCGCCCATTCCGGCAAATGACTGTGCGCCGGCTTTCCAATCGAGGTAATCGGGGTAAGCCACCGAGTTGTAACGGAAGGCCTGTGTACTCTCGTAGATATTCAACAGGCGGCCCGGCTCGGGGTAGGACAGCGGCTGCAGGAGCACACCGTTCACGACGCTGAAAATCGCGGTATTGGCGCCGATGCCGAGCGCCAGCGCGATCATGGCAACGGCGGTGAATCCGGGACTCTTGCGGAGAGTGCGAAATCCGTAGCGGAGATCCTGCCCCAGCCCGGCGAAGAACGGGCCTCTGGCTCGCGAGCCCAGCACCGCCGGGTTGGCGGCTACGGCATGCTCGGTGGCGTGGAGCTCACCCGCCAGGAATTCCTTAGCGCCCAACTCCTCCATGGCGGCGCGGCGCGCTTCGGCGTCGCTCGCGCCGTCCGCGCGCATCTCGCGGTAGCGGTCTTCCGCATGCTGCGCCAGCTCTTCGATAATCTCGGCCTCCCGCGGCGCGGAGAGGTTCATTTTCGCAAGCCGTTGGCGAATCTGCCTCTTAAAGTCAGGCATTCTCAGCTCCCGTGATGAGGTTGATGGCTTCCACAAAGGTCTGCCATCCCTGC
>DATAZJ010000141.1:0-2510 GCA_036272115.1 Rhodopila sp.
GAAATTCCGGAAGGCATTCTCGACTGTGCGGTGACGGCGCTGATCGGCAGCCTCGACCTGCGCGAACGCACGCCACTACGAAACAGCCGCATCGGCTCGTTCTACATCGTCAAGCCGAAGCTGCATGGTCCGGAAGAGGTCGCGTTCACCAACCGGCTGTTCGCGCGCATCGAGGACATGCTGGGACTGCCGCTCCATACGCTGAAGCTCGGCATCATGGACGAGGAGCGGCGCACAACCGTGAACCTCAAGGCCTGCATCGCGGCCGCGCCCGATCGCGTCGTGTTCATCAACACCGGCTTCCTTGATCGCACCGGCGACGAAATCCACACCGCGATGGAAGCAGGACCCATGCTGCGCAAGGCCGCGATGAAGCACGCCGCGTGGATGACGACCTACGAGGACTGGAACGTCGATATCGGGCTCGCCTGCGGCTTGCCCGGCAAGGCGCAGATCGGCAAGGGGATGTGGGCAGCGCCGGACCGGATGGCGGATATGCTGGTGCAGAAAGTCGGCCATCCGATGGCGGGGGCGAATACCGCCTGGGTGCCCTCGCCCACCGCCGCCACGCTGCATGCGCTGCATTACCACCAGGTCGATGTCAGTGCGCGGCAGACCGAGCTGGCGTCGCGTCCGCGGGCGCCGCTGAAGGATCTGCTGACGATCCCGTTGGCCGAGGGCCAGAACTGGTCGCCGGACGATCTGCGGCAGGAGCTGGACAATAACTGCCAGGGTATCCTGGGGTATGTGGTGCGCTGGATCGACCAGGGGATCGGCTGCTCCAAGGTGCCGGACATTCATGATGTCGGGCTGATGGAGGATCGGGCGACGCTGCGGATATCGTCGCAGCATATCGCCAACTGGCTGCACCACGGGGTGGTGACGGAAGCGCAGGTCACCGAGGCGCTGCACCGCATGGCGGTGGTGGTGGACCGGCAGAACGCGGGCGATCCGCTGTATAAGCCGATGGCGCCGGGGTTCGACGGTGTGGCCTACAAGGCCGCGTCCGATCTGATTTTCGATGGGCGCACGCAGCCGAACGGCTACACCGAGTTCATCCTGCACCGCCGCCGGCGGGAGGCGAAGGCCGGGGCGTGAGTTCCCCGGCCAAGGGTGCGGGAGCAGGCTCTATTTAAGCGATGAAAGGATGAAATTTAGACAAATTTGCTCTTGAAATCCGCATAGCCGCGGCCTAAACCGATCGTGTCGTATCGTTAATTGATGAATGTCGCGTAATCGGCCGGGGCCGATCAAACGGTACGGGATGGGATTCACCGCACGCGCGGGCGGCGGACACGCTTTGACGGACAGGCCAACGAGACCATGAACCAGAACACGAAAACGGGCGGTTTGATCGCGTTGGCCATGCTGGGGGGCACGATGCTGCTGGCCCCGCCGGCGTGGGCGAACCTGGTGCTGGATGTCACGTACGATTTTTCGTACGATTCCGGTATCACCATTCCGCAGGAAACCCAGGTCGAAAACGCGTTCAACACCGTTGCCCAGCAATTCGAGAACGCGATCACCAATCCCATCACGGTCAACGTGCAGGTCTCGGTCGGGACGATCGATGGAACCACGGTGGCTTTGCCGACCAACCCCAGCGGAAGCTTCGACCAAACCGTAGAGATGGGAACGACCGCGGCGGCGTCATTCACCGCCACCGAAGCCGCCCTGGCAGGCACGGGGGCCACGCTGCCCGCCACCACGCCGGCCGGTTCAGCGACTTTCTACATGCCGCAGGCCGAGTTCAAGGCGCTGGGATTGTCCCCGGCCAGCTATCAGACGCTGAACGCTCTTGATGGTTATATCGGCTTCAGCAGCAATTTGGCCCAGTTCAGCTTCTCGGGCACACCCACCGGCGGCCGGATTTCGTTCCAGGCGGCCGCGGAGCATGAAATCGAAGAGGTGCTTGGGCGCATCTCCAGCTTGAACGACGGGGGCGTCACGTCGGGTTTCGAGGCCCTTCCGTTGGATCTGTTCCGCTACAGCAGTCCCGGCGTCAACAGTTACAGCGAGAACGGGGCTGCTTACGCCTCGACCAATGGAGGGGTCACGGACCTGGGCACGTTCGAGACCGCCGACGCTGACGCCGACCGGAGCGATTGGTTCACGCCGACAGTCAACACATCGACCGATGCGCAAAATTCCCGCTACAGCCAGAACGTGCAGGAGGGACTTTCGATCTCCGACGAAGACCTGCTGAAGGGGCTGGGCTACACGATTGCCGCCAATAACGGCGGGGGTCTGTTCAATGGTGCCAATGCCCCGGTCGGGGCGACATCCAGCGTTAACAATCCTCAGGCGGTGCCGGAACCGGCCAGTCTGGTGCTGCTGGCGGGCGGTGCCGGTCTTGCCGGACTGACGCGCCGGCGCGGGCGGCGTGCCGTTATCGCCTGAGCCGCGTCCGTCGCGTCCGTTGCGGACAAGGCGGCATTTTCTCCGGGTGGCGGGTGAGCGAACCGGTGTATGAAACCTTGCATGTGGATCGCCATGCACGCGTCCGGACC
>DATAZJ010000142.1:0-11503 GCA_036272115.1 Rhodopila sp.
GCCCATTGCCCTTCCAATCGAAGGCATGGATGGCGGACCCTCTCCCACCATGACCGTGAGAGGCCGGTCCCGGTGTGTCACTCTTTCCCATTCCCCTCCATGATGGCACCGCCCAACGGCCCGGCCCGACCACAGGAGTCCCCACCCATGCCCTTCAAATGCACCATCCCCGCCCAACCCACCGTGCAGCGCGACGACGCCGACATCCGCATCACCCGCTGGGACTTCCCACCCGGCGCCGTGACCGGACAGCACACCCACGCCCACCCCTACATCGTGGTGATGCTGACGGACGCCCTCATGCGCGTAGACGACGGCACCGCCATCACCGAGACCAGAATGTCAGCCGGCCAGGCCTACCACCGCCCCGCCGGTGTCGAACACGACGTCATGAACGGCGCCGACAAGCCGATGGCCTTCGTGGAAATCGAAATCAAGCGCCCGCAAGCGCTCGCATTCGCCTGAACGACTTACGCCGGCAACGGCCGCCCCACCGTCTCCGGCGCCATCGCGATCGCCGGCAGCCCCACCAGGTAGATCAGCGACACAGCCGTGATCGCCAGCGGATACGACCCCGTCACCACCACCAGCCCCCCGACCAGTGTCGGGCCCACCGCCCCCAGCACCCGCCCAAGACTGAAAGCGAACCCCGCTCCGAACGACCGTTGCGCCGTCGGAAACAACTCCGGCAGCCACAGCGTGAACAGCGCAAACACCCCGTTGGTGAAGAACCCCAGCGGCGGCAACAGCCAGATGAACAGCGTCACGCTGTTCATCCACATCGCCGCCACGACATACGCCGCCACCACCGACGCCAAGGACCCCAGGAAGAACACCGTCGCCGCCCGCCGCCGAGGCCCCAGGCCCACCGCGATCCACGGCATCAGCCCGCACGCCAGCAGCGTGCCGCCATTCAGCATCAACCCGCTATACGACGCCGTCCGTTGCGCCACCGCCATCGATGTCCCCGCCGCCGTCAGCCGCGAGATAATCAGCGTCGGCGCCCAGAACGTGCATGACCACAGCCCGAAGATGATGCACGCCATCATGCTCGCCGCGGCCCATGTCGTCCGCGCCTGAGGCCCGCGAAACATCGGCGCCATACCGCTGGCCGCCGCCCGTACGTCCCGCATCCGCCACACCTTGGGCTCCGGAACGCTCCGCCGCAGCCACACGGTCAGCAGCGCCGGCGCCACGCCCAGCAGGAACACCCCGCGCCAGCCGATCACCGGCACCAGGAACGAGGCACCGACCGCCAGCAGACCGCCGATCGGCGTCGCCGTGTGCAGCCAGCTCGCCAGCCGGATGCGCATCCGTTCCGGCACCGATTCCTGTAGCATCGGCGTGCCGGCGGCCCATTCGCCCCCGACGCCGAATCCGGCCAGGAACCGGAACACCGCGAACGACATCAGGCTCCACGCCAGGCCGCACAGCGCCGTCGCGATCGAGTAGACCAGGATCGTCAGGCACATCACCCGCACCCGGCCGATCCGGTCCGCCAGCCAGCCCCAGAACATCGAACACGCCCAGCCCAGCATGAAGATCGAGAACAGATACCCGCCGAACAGCGCGATATTGCCCTTGGTCGGTTCCAGCCCGCCACGCCGCAGCAGGTCGATCAGCGCCGGCACCAAAACGAAAATATACAGGCCGCTGTCGAAACCATCCAGCATCCACCCGCTCCACGCCGCCCAGAATGCGCGCGCTGGCGAAACGTCTTGCTGTTCGGTAATATTACCCGCTGGCGCCTGCATTGGTTTCCTCTCCGTGTTCGTTCCCTCCACCTGTAGGGAAAACACGAAGCTTGTCCAGCCGCCCGCCTACCCCCGGGACGCAACCCGCACGAACGTAGAAACGATCTTGCCGCCGGCCCGCACCGTCCCCCGCAACGATCCCGCCACCTTGGAAACCCCGCCCATCCGGCACCGATACGGCATCGGAACCTCGCGGATGCGCAGCCCGGCGCGAGCCGCCTTCATCTGCATCTCGATATTCCAGCCATAGGTCATTTCCCGCATGTCCAGCCGTTCCAGCGCCGTCCGCCCGATCGCCCGAAACGCGCACATATCGGTATACCGCACGCCAAACCGCACCCCCATGCCCCACCCGGCCATCCGCCCCGCCAGCACCTGGTGCCACATCATCGCCCCCGGATCCCGCACCCCCAACGTCCGGGACGCCAGCACGAAATCATGCGTCCCCGCCAGCACCGGCCCGGCGATCAGCCCCAGCAGGTCGCCCCGGTCCGCGCCGTCTCCATCCAGGAACACCAGCACCGACCCCACCGCCGCCGCCGCCCCCGCTCGGCACGCCCGCCCATAGCCGTTACCGGCCTCCACCACCTGCGCCCCAGCCGCCCGCGCCACGTCCCGAGTCGCATCGGAACTGCCGCCATCCGCAACGATCACCTCCCGCACGATGTCCCGCGGCAACTCCGCAACCACCCGCCCGATCGCCGCCGCCTCATTGAACGTCGGAATAACGACGCTGACATCCGCCACTACAGGCTCCACCGCAGCCCGCAATTCTGACATGGCGCCGGCGGCGCATCCCCCAGCAGAGACCCCCGGAACCCCCGATAAGCCGCACTGTTCCAGATCTCCCGCAACGTCTCCTGCGTCGCATCGCCCAACGTATAATTCTCATACCCCCGAGCCGAAAACGGCGCGATACAACACGGCAACGCCCGCCCATGCGCGGTGAAATACATCAGCGACCACGGCCGCCGGCACGTTGCCCACGGCATGTCATCCGCCGCCCGCTTCAAGCTCAACCCCGGCTCCGTCGCGCCCGACGCATCCAGCGTCACCCCAAGCTCTACCCCGATCGCCTGCGCCTCCTCGATCGCCGCCTGCTCATCATCCCGGGTCTGCTCAAACAACGAAAACTCACCCCGAGCCTTGCCGAATCCCGCCTCATCGAAGACCAGCCGCTGCAGATGCACCTCGCGCACCCCCATTGACGCGGAAAGCCGCACGAACGCCGGCAACTGCTCCACCGTCTCCTTCAATCCCGTCAGCCACAGCGAGACCTTCGGGTTCTCCACCCCCATCTGCTGCTGGTACCGCGTAAATTTCCCCACATCCCGCACGATCCGCGGGAAAAAATCCTTCCCCCTGATCGCCGCATAGCTCGCTCGGTCCGCCGCATCCAGCGACACCCGCAACTCGTCCAGCCCCGTATCGATGATCTCCTGGAACTTCTTCGGATTCAGCAACGTCCCATTGGTATTGAACAGCACATACGTCCCGCGATCCTTCAGATACCGGATCATCCGCGGCAACGCCTTCACCAGCATCGGCTCACCCACGCCATGCAGCACCACACGCGCCACATTCGGCACCTGATCGACGATCCGGGTGAACAACTCCCAGCTCATATCCGCCGGCGGCTCCAGGTCCTCGAACGTCCTGGGACACGTCTCGCACAACAAATTACACCGATTGGTGACCTCCAGATACAGGCACACCGGCGGCTGCTCCGCGATATCGTTCCGTTCCGCCCCCACGGCCTCGAAGTAACGGCGAGGATCCTGCACAACTGACATCAGATAATTCCCCTGATCGGTTCGGCCGCGGGACGAAACACCCCGGCCAGCGCCAGCAAAACCGCCGGCGCGAAAATCACCGACGGCCACATGAAACGATCCCCGTAGGTATCGAGGTAGATCAGCACCGGCGCCGTCGCCAGCCACAACACCGCCGGCCGAGGCGCCAGCACGCACGGCACCGCCAGCCAGGCGAAATACCACGGATAATGCGGGCTGATCCCGAACGTCAGCACCGCCATCATCACCCCGGCCGCCCCGCAGATCGCCACCGCATCATCCGGCCGCCGAACGAACGCATACCACGCCCCAAGCCCGGCCAGCAGCACTGCCAGCCCGCTGAAATACCACCGCGCCGCCTGAACCGGCAGCGGCATCAGCCGGGTCAACCCCGCCAGCAGCCAGACGCCCGATCCGTTGTCCAGCCCTTCCTCCGTTCCATAACCGCCGAGGAACCCGACAACCCGCCACCCAACCCCACTGTAGACCGCGTACAGCGCCACAACCGTCACCACCGCAACGACTGCCAGCCGCCATCTCGCTCCACGCCGCCACAACACCGGCGCGATTACCGCCGGCAGGAACTTCGTCAGCACCGCCAGCCCCAGCGCCAGCCCGGCCCAGCCATCCCACCGCCGCACCCGCAACAGCAGCGCCAACGCAACAAAACCCCCCAACGCCGCATCGATGTGCCCGTTGCCTGCGAACGCCCACACCGGCAGCGGATTCCACGCATAGATCAGCACCCGCTCCCGCGGCAGTCCCGCCGAATCCAGCAGCCCCAACAGACAAAAAACCGCCAGAGCCTCGAACCCGAACATCGCCACCTTCATCCCGGTGACACTGGACCAGACGCGCCCGACAAAACCGAAAACCACCTGAGCCATCGGCGGATAAATCGTCGGTGCATAATCCGCTCGGTTTATATGCGGAAAGATCGCCGTGTCCCGCAATGCCGCCAGAGCCGGATCGTCCGGTATGTAACGATACGGATTGATCCCCGCCGCCTGCACCCGCCCGTCCCACACATAGCGATACACATCGCTGGAAAGGAACGGAGGCGCGACGATCAGCGGCACCCGCATCGCCACCGCCACCAGCAACACCAGCCAGACCAGCCGCCCACCGGCCACCCGTCCACCCGCCGCCCGTCCACCGGCCACCCATCCATCGGCCGGCCGCCGCAGCACCAGCGCCACCGCCGCCAGATACACCGCCGCGCTGATGCACAGGATCACCACCAGCGCCAACTTCGCCTCGGGAGTTCCAACCGTGCCCGCACCAGGCGTGTGCAGCGACAACCCCAGCATCGTCAGGGCCAGCAGAACGCCACCAAAACAAGAAAACCGGATCATTCCGCCACAAGATCCAGCCCGCGCAGCCCCATCCGTTCCAGCGCCATCGCCGAGAACGGCGCCGCATCGGCCAGATCCGGCTCCGCCAGCAACCGCTCCAACGCGGCATGGTCGTCCACATCATACCACACCGGCAACGTCACCACCTCCAGCCCCAGCGCCGCCGCGCGCACCCGAGTCGTTTCGGCCACGCGATCCGTGCTCCAGGCGATATCGGCGAACAGGTGCGCATGCGCCGCCTTCATCCCCAGCAGATAGTACCCGCCATCGTCCGCCGGCCCCAGCACCACCCGCTCACCCGGCACCGCCAGCGCCGCAGCCGTCCGCACCAGCAACTCGGTCGGCAGCGTCGGACTATCGGCGTTCAGCACCACCGCCGCCTCATGCCCCGCGGCCAGCATCGCCATCACCGCGTGCAACAGGCACCGCCCGAACCCCTGCACATCCGCCGGCACCGGCACCGACCCATCCGCCAGCAGCAATCCCGTCCCAGCCGCCAGGTGCCCGTCGAACCGAGCCTCCTGTCCCGCCGGCGCATAGGCGACATAGCCCGCGATCGACGCCTGCCGCGCCGCACGAGCGATATTCTCGGTGACATCCCGCAGGAACGCGGCACTCAGCCCCGCCGCCTGCTCCGGCCGCAGCGGCGGGCACAGCCGCGTCTTCGAGAATCCCGCCCGAGGTGCCTTGGCCATCACCCCGATCGCACATCGGCTAAGACATCGCATGCTTCACATCCCGCTGACCCAGTTGTCACCTTTTCGCAGCCGGCCGCCCACGGGTTACACGCAGCGTCGTACGAATACGCGATCATCACATGCCTGGATGACCGGAAACCTCATTTCCACGGTCATTTTTGCGTGCCGGGCCTCCACCAACATGAACATTCCGTCATATTGACGCCATATAGCACGGTCTTGCGCCCCGCCGCCCGATATCCCGTGCCCCGCGCGCCCGGGAATGGCCAGGTGCCGAATAAGTGTTATACGGCCCAGGTATCGGCCACACCGACGCAACGACAACAGGCCAGGACAGAACCCGAGGAACCCCATGCCCCAGACCCTGCCGTCCCTCAGCCTCGTCGCCGTTCCCGGCCGCCGCCGCCGCACCATCGAACTCGCGCAGGAGATCGAGCGCCGTGGCTTCGCCGGCATCTACAGCCCCAGCATGTTCGGCAACATGTCGCTGTGCGAGGCGCTGGCCTGGAACACCACGACCCTTCCATTCGGCACCGCCATCGCCCCGATCTACCAGCGCACCATCGGCGATTTCGCCCAGAGCGCGGCGGTGATGCACGAGATCTCCGGCGGCCGCTTCCGCCTGGGCATCGGCGTGGCACACGGTCCATCCCACGTCCGCATGGGCGTCACCCCCGGCAAGCCATTGGGCGACATCCGCGCCTTCGTCGAGAAATTCCGCGCCCAGGACGGCCTGGGCCCGCTGCCGCCAATCGTAATCGCGGCGTTACGCAAGAAAATGGTCGCACTCGCCGGCGAAATTGCCCAGGGCGTCGTGTTCGCCAACGCCTCCCGTTCTCACATGGCAACGTCCCTGGCCGCGCTGCCACCCGAAAAACGCAACGATCCCGCCTTCTTCATCGGCAACATGATCCCCACCTGCATCAGTGACGACACCGAGGCCGCCAAGGCGGTAAACCGCCGCACCCTGACCAGCTATGCCTTCCTGCCCAACTACCGCAATTACTGGAAGGAAGCCGGCTACCAGGAAGAAATGCAGGCAATCGAAACCGCCATCGCCGAAGGCCGCAACAACGACGTCCCCAACTATTTCTCCGACAAATGGCTCGCCGATAACAGCCTGTTCGGCCCCGCATCGAAAGTCCGCGACGGCGTCGAAGCCTGGCGCGACGCCGGCGTCCGAGACCTCGTCATCGTCCCATCCTCCGCCGCCGGCAACCAGTTGAAAGCACTGGACGAACTCTTCGCCGCCTTCGCCTGAACCTGGGGCCGCATCGCAAGCGGTCCTCAACTATCTATGCGACGCCGATGAAGTTGCCGCGCCGGTTCCACTCCCTGTCGCCGAGGCCGCCCCGCCCATTTGCGTGGCGGTTGTATGATTGGCGTTGCCGACGTTTACGCTCCCATTGCGCGTTTTTCCACCGTCAGCGTCCGGCTCCATGAGCGCTTCGTATTTCATCTCCGGCACAAACCGGACAGACGACGCCACCACGGCCTTCACCAGGGCACTGGCCTCTGCATTACCGCCCTCGGACAACGCCTGCATGCGCCGCAGTCCTTCCAGCCGCCATTCCGGTTGCGATTCCTCCACCAGCCACGCCGCTGCCGGCAGCTTTTGGTTTCGTTCGCCCCCTTGTTCGGGCACCGACGCATTTGCCACGGCGACAAGTTCGATCGTCATCGATCCGCCGCCGCCGGCTTCCTTTGAACCGAGATCAAGCACCCGCACCACCCGCTTGTCGCCGGCCTGGCGGAAACGGATCGGCAGGGTCAGCACGTCGTGCGTGGTCGTCATCCGCGTCGTTTCGCCCGGCCGCGGATCGTCGATACCGACACGGAACGGACCGGTCCCGCCGCGCCAAAGCACCGGCACCGAAACCGCGTCGAGCGCGATCTGAAACGTTCCATTTTTCAGCAGGGCGATCGCCTGTGGCTGGCGGTCTTTGCCCATCAGCATCTGCAAGTCGAAGAATCCCGCCTGGGTGGCGCCGGCGATGCCCGGTCCCGATTCTTCCGCCCTCAGAATATCATTCCACAATTGCGCCAGGCTGTGAAACAGCGGCCGGCCGCGCTCGGGAGGTGTTGACTTCTGGACGACATAGGAATGGTTCAGCACGATATCATCCGGCGCCGGTCCATACTGATAGAGGTAAACCCGAGCGATTGTTCCGGCGGTCTCCACCATGATCGTATCATCGGGATAAACTTCGTAGACGGATGCGCCGCTGACACTTTTGCCGTCAGAGCGGGTCACCATCACGTCTTGGGCTGAACCCTGCACCACCCGGAGATAGCCCACCGCCTGCGCCGGCGCCGCTCGCGCCGCCTGCGGTAAGCACGCCAGCAGCAGCAACACCGCCGCTCCCGCGATCCCGCCTTTCCAGCAACGGATGATCCAGTTTAACACCGCGCTGATCGCGGTATGCAGCCACTCGTAAAGCCTGTGACCAAGATGCACCAGCGCCTCGACCACGACCGCGAAAACCGGCAGCAAAGAGCCAACCATGATGCCGCTGAACAGCATGTGCGCCCCCACCCATATCATCACCGCCGTTACGATCATCCCAATGATCACCGTAACAGCAACGAACCAGACGATATCCAGCAGAAAAATCAGAAAGTCGGGCAGATACCGCCATCCGCCTTGATGCCGTGCGCGCCGCACCCACTCCACGACACCCCAATACAGCACAGCCTCGAGTACAGAACCTATCGAAATAAGCAGTAATTCCAATCTGACCCTTGGAAGCATCGCCGGCTCCTCCTCGGATCCAAACCGTATAAGACTATTGATCAGATTTGCATGTACCAGCGCCCCGGCCATCGGTCCAAGCGGCGTCTGATGCGTGTCTTCCACAACCCCGTTGTCCTGCCCCACAACCACGATCGCCCCGTCGAGCAGCCCGGTCGCCTGTGCCACATCCGTGGCCGAAATCGTCCGAAACCAGGACAGCGGCCGCAGTGCCGCGGCCGAACCGCGCTCCGGCGGAATCAGGAATACCGCCGACGCCGGCGGCGCCTGGTAACCCGGGCAGTTTCCCGACGACGCCGCCTGTCCGGTCACCAACCGCCGAACCTCCTCCGCCACCGACGGCATCAACATCCAGGCCGGCGCCGCGCCCGGACCCAGGTGCGGCACGAAGACGCAATAGTTCAGATTCTGCGAGCGCACGACATTCCGAGACAGGAATGACGCGGCGAACGACACACCGGGCGGCAGCGGCTGGGGATAGGCCCCGCCCGGCAACAGTGCCTCATAGACTTGCTGCCCCCCTTGAAACGATCGCGCCAGCGGGGCAGCCAGCACCAACGGCGCGCCGCCGCCTTCAAATGCCTGCCGCAGCGCTTCGTTGTCGGCTTGATCCAGCGGAATGCGCTCAAACGTGACGTCCAGCACCACCACCTTCGCCTTGCTGTGACGCAGCAGCGACGTCAGCCGCCCAATCTCGCCCCGCGCCGCCAGCGACGTGCCCACACGCCATCGCGCCATCGTGGCGTCGTCAATCGTAACGAAAATGATTGGCGGCTTCCACATCGTGCCGGATTCCGCCAGCCGCGCCGCCTCATCGGCAACGGCGTCCGCCCCGAGGAATTCCATCAGCCGAAGCGGCGACAACGGCGACAAGCTGGCCAACACGATTGCAACGAACACGCCCATGAACAGGGCGATCAATCCATGTTCGATCAGTCGCCGCTTGATCGAATGGACGGCTTCCGTTTCAGCCGCCTCATGGCCTTCTGCCCCAGCAACCCTCGGCGCGTGATCCGCGGGGACCGTGATCGGTTCCGTCGTGGCCTGAACCGGTTGCTCCTCCGGCTGCCCAGTCCGATCGATGACCGGATCGTCCATCCTTCACGAGCCTCCGCCGATACTGTTCACGCCGGATTACCTATTATGGTTGTTGCGACAATTGCATACCCCGTCCGCCAAAAGCAAGATCGAGCCCAATCCCGGCGCCACAAGCCTTGACCACACCCCCCACCCCAGGCCACCGTCAGCACCACACTTGAAAGGACATCCGCATGGCAACGCATGAGGGCCTGCGTTTCGGCATCTTCCTCGCCCCGTTCCACCGCGTCGGCGACAACCCCACCCTGGCACTCGGTCGCGACATGGAACTGATCCAGTGGCTCGACCACCTCGGCTACGATGAAGCCTGGATCGGCGAACATCACTCCGCCGGCTGGGAAATCCTCGCCTCCCCCGAGATTGTCATCGGCGTCGCCGCCGAGAAAACCCGCCACATCATGCTGGGTTCCGGCGTCACCAGCCTGCCATACCACCACCCCCTCCTGGTCGCCCAACGCTTCGTCCAGCTCGACCACATGACCAAGGGCCGCACCATGCTGGGCTGCGGCCCCGGCGCGCTGGTCTCCGACGCCTACATGATGGGCATCGAGGCCGAGAAGCAGCGCACCATGATGGACGAATCCCTCACCGCGATCATGGCGCTGCTCGCCTGCAAGGAACCGGTCACCATGAAGACCGACTGGTTCGAGCTGCGCGACGCCCGCCTGCACCTCAAGCCCTACACCAAGGGCGGCTTCCCCATCGCCGTCGCCAGCGCCACCACCCCATCCGGCGTGCTGGCCGCCGGCAAGCACGGCGTCGGCCTGCTCTCCCTCGGTGCCGGCCTGCCCGGCGGGTCCGCCAACCTCGCCAAATACTGGCAGATGGGCGAAGCCGAGGCCGCCAAGTACAACAAGACCATCAACCGCGACGACTGGCGCCTGGTCATCAACATGCACTGCGCCGAGACCGACGAACAAGCCATGGAAGACGTCCGCCGCGGCGAGCGCATCGAAACCCTCTCTTACTTCAGCGAAACATTGGGCCGTCCCCCGATGCGCAGCGAAAACCCCCTGGCCGAGGGCCTCGCCGCCGGGTCCACCCTCGTCGGCTCCCCCGAAACCATCATCGCCGGCATCGAGCGGCTGCTCGGTTTCACCGGCGGCGGGGCAGGGGCCGTGCTGTTCCGCTCCCACGAATGGGCCAACCGAGAACAGACCCTGCGCAGCTACGAACTGTTCGCCCGCTGGGTCATGCCCCGCTTCCAGGGTAGCCTGGACACCACCATCGGCTCCCGCGAGTGGTGCAGCGAAAACCGCGCCGGCATCTTCGGCCCGTCCATGGGCGCATTTCGAAAAGCCTTCGTCGATGCCGGCCAGGACGTCCCCGATCACATCCGCGCCCGCCTGTACACCGGAAAAACCGAGGCCAACTAACCACCCCAACCGTGATTGCCAACCCGCCGTTGCATTTACGGTGCAATCACGCCACCGGCTTTATAGCTGGGTGATCCCACAGGAGGATCACCCATGCGACCAAAACAAATCCCCGACCGCCCTCTGAACGATCCCCGATAAGAGAAATCGGCATGCATCACTGGGTGGCCTGGCTGCATGTTGCCGGCTGGAATCGGGACCTGGACGGCTACGTCGCCTCGGCGCTCGTCCTGGCAACGTTTTCAATGAAATCGATGCGCGCCCTGCGCCTGCTTGCCATCGCCAGCAACGTCGCCTTCATTCTTTACGCGCTCGTTGCCGACCTGCACCCAATCCTCGTGCTGCACGCCACGCTGCTGCCGCTGAACATCGTCCGCCTGGCACAGGCAGAGCTAACCGCGGCCAACCGGCGCACGCCGCACCCCGACGGCTTCGCCTCCACCGTCGCTACCGCAGGATTCCGCAACGAGTAATACCAACCGGCATGGCTCTTATAGCGTTGTTCGTTGATATGCTCCGGTTCCCATCGCGCCAGCAAGCCATCGGCCTGGCTCGTTGGCGTGTGCGAATGCCTCGAGAGTTCTACGCCAACCGAGGTAGTGAGGCAGGTTCTTCGTCGCCACCCCGTGGAACGGCCGCAACCATTGCTTGAGGCGGCTATGGTAGGCATTGACGTT
>DATAZJ010000143.1:0-13056 GCA_036272115.1 Rhodopila sp.
CGCGTCCAAAGCCGAACTTAAGCAAAGAATCCTTGCGTATCTCGATGACATCAACCGCGAGCCTGTCATCCACACCTGGACCTACAAGGTCGGCGAGGCCGCATGTTAGGAGTCGATCCATGGAAACGATGTACTAGGGGATAACCAGCGTGGAACCGCCAAGGTCACCGCCGGTCGGGCCCGACAGCATGCAGCAGGGTCAACATCGGCGGCGGCACCGTCAGCCGCGCAGAGCGACGGACTGGGCGAGATAGCCCGAGGGGTCGACATGGACGTCGATCAGCGCGGGACCATCGCCCGCCAGCGCCTGCGTCAGGGCCGCCTGGTATTCCTCCAGATCACGGGCCAAGTAGCCGCGCAGTCCGAAGCCACGCGCCACCGCGCTGAAATCGGGCCGCGGCAAGGTTACCCCCGCCCGCGGCAACTGGCGTGCAGTCTGCTTGATCGCGATCAGCGACAATGCGGCGTCGTTGAACACGACAATGACGAGGCGTCCGGCATGTTGTGCCACCGATGACAGCTCACCGGCGCCCATCATCATACCGCCGTCGCCGGTGAAGGCGAACACCGGACGTTGCGGCGTCTCGATCGACAATGCCATGCCGGCCGGGACCGCATAGGCCATGCTGGCGAGGCCGTTGGATATCAGGATATCGCCCGACCGGTTTACTGGCCAGAACGCCATGGCGGAGAACATCATCGCCCCGGCATCGACCGTCGCGCGCGGGTCCAGGCCACGGCTGGCGATATCGGCGAGGCGGACGACGTCCTCCGGGCTGAGCCCTTCGCCGCCCTTCCCGTAGGCCAGGCGCGTCAGCATCGCCTGCCGCAGCCGCATGATCTCACCCGGTTCCCAGCGAGCGACCGCAAAGCCGGTGCCGATCGCATCGAGCGCCGCGGGCACCGAACCCCGCACGTGGCATGCGGGCTTTACGTAGTGGACCGGGTGGCGCACCGGACCGAGATCCAGCACCGGCACAGTGTACGGCCAGGGCCGGCCGATCAGTTCCACCGGATCGAATCCGCACAGCACGATCAGGTCGGCGGAACCGACACAGTCCCGCTCCGCCGCGCCGCCGGTGAACAGGCCGACCAGGTTCGGGTGGCCGTCCGGCAGCACGCCCTTGGCCTTGTAGGTCGTCAGGACCGGCGCACCCAGGGCTTCCGCCAGCGCCGCCAGCCGCGCGCCGGAGCCGGATTCGCGAACTTCCAGCCCGACCAGCAGCACCGGCCGCCTGGCCGCGCCGATCATTGCCCTGGCGGCACCAACGCGATCGGGATCCAGCGGCGCGGCCACCTGGGATGGCGCCGGCGCCTCACTGTCGTCTGCCAGGCGGCGCGCCGTTTCGCCGGTCAGCTCGATATAGACCGGCCCCCAGGGCGGGGTGGCCGCCCGAGCGAGCAGCGTCTCCAGGTCCAGCGCGGGGTCCGGGCCGTCAAGCCGCTCAGAACCTCGAACGACCGGCGCCAGCATGGCTTGCTGGTCGAACACCTGGTGGGTGTCGAAACCCTGCTGCGCCGTTGTCCATCCGTCGGTGATCAGGATGACTTTGCAGCGGTCCAGACTGGCATGAGCGATTCCGTTGACCACGCTGGCGGTGCCCGGCCCCTGCGTCGCGATCACCACGCCGAACGCATCGCCCGCCTCGGCGCTGGCCGCCGCGGCCATCGCGGCCCCTGCCTCCGTGCGCATCAGCGTGAACGTGATGTCCCGCTCCGCGAAGGCGGCGATCAGGTCGAGGCTGCTGCCGCCGCCGGGAACGCCGTAGGCGCGCCTCACGCCGTGGTTGGCGCAGACGCGGGCGACGATCTGCGCCACGGTACGTTGAGCCATGGACGGTCTTCCTCTGCTGCCGGGTGCCGCGGGATTGCTAGACTTGTCCGACGATAATGTGATTGTCCGGATAAATCAATGGACACCCCGACTGCGCCCCCTGGTATCGCGCATCAGAGCAGCGCGATACGTCGCTGGTTTGCTTGAGCTCTTTGTTTTCAGTGGCCTGCTGGTTCCAGAAGGCCGCCGCAAGATGCGACGAACTTCTGGGGCAGGCCACTAGCCTCGCTTACGCAGCGTCAGTTCATAGCGGAAGCGGTCCGCCCGGTGCTGGTTGAATGCCACCTCCACCAGCGTGCCGTCCGCCAGATAGTAGGACCGGCGGATACAGACCGCCATGCCGCCGGCTTCGCAGTCGAGTGCGGCGGCCACCGCGGCCGACATCGGCTCCACGCTGAGGACCTGATGCACCGACTCGATCCGGACGCCGTACATCTCCTCGATCCAGGAATAGACCGTGCCTTCGCGCCGCCCGATCAGCAAGCCGATCCCGGCGTAGTCGGCATGCACGAAAACCTCGGTCCAGCATACCGGGACGGGATCGTCCACCCGCCTGCGCGTGCCCTCGACCCGCAGCCAGCGCTGTCCCGGGTCCGCCCCCAGCCGTGCGGCGAGCAAGCTGTCGGCAACCACCATGCCGCTCTTCGCGACTTCGTAATGCACTTCGGTGGCGTAGTGCAGCAGCTCATCCAGCGAGGAAACCGTCGATGTGTAGATAGCCGGCGGCGCCGGCTTCAGCACGACGGAGCGAGAGCCTTGACGGGAAGCGATCAGCCCGTCCTCCGCGAGGTCGCGCAGGGCGCTGCGGACGGTGTGGCGGCTGACGTCGTGACGGCGGCACAATTCGTCCTCAGTGGGCAGCTTGTCGCCGGCCTGCAGCGCGCCCGAGGCGATCTCGCCACGCACCGCCTCATACAGGCTGCGGTAGCGCAGCACCCGGGCGGCTTTTTTCGGCTCCTGTCGCGGTGCTGTCTGCCGGGTCATGCTGGCCGTTCTTTCCGGATTCGCGGGCGCGCGTGCGTATTGCTACCCCGGTTCCGGACAGCTTTGCCAGGGCGCATCGGTTGGCGCTTTCGATACGTGACGTGTCCGGACATATGGCACCACCGTCCCCAGGCCGAGGCAAGAGGGTCCCATCACGCGAACGGCCCCGGGGGTCAACCTCAAGCTACACGAACTTCGTCGCCGGCGCATTTCAATCCACTGGCGAGGGACGGACATTCCATGCCGCGAACCTGGCTCCGACTGCCGGCCGGGCGCGGATTGACTCGCCGTTTTCATCCGCGTAACTTGTACGGACAAATCAGAATATTTGAACCAGAGATGCTCAAAAACCACCATGGGAAGGCACGGTCCGCATGAACGACAGTCCGGCAGGCAGCAGTTTCGATCCGCGCGACGAGCCACTGCTCCTCGAAACGATCGGCCGCTGGGTCGAACGGGACATCCGCCCCATCGTCAAGGAATTCGACCATGCTGACCGCTGGCCGGACGCGGTGGTCGAGCAGATGCGCCAGTTCGGCCTGTTCGGCGCGACCATCAGCCCCGAATACGGCGGACTCGGCCTGCCGGCGACAACCTACGCCAAGATCGTGATGCGGATATCCAGCGTCTGGATGGCCATCACCGGCATCTTCAACTCCCACCTGATGCTGGCCCTCGCGATCGAGAAGTTCGGCACCACGGCGCAGAAACAGACCTGGCTGCCATTGCTGGCAGCGGGGGAACTGCGCGGCGGCCTGGCGCTGACCGAACCGGATGCCGGCACCGATCTGCAAGGCATCCGCATGACCGCACGCCGCGACGGCGGCGACTACGTGATCAACGGCACCAAGACGTGGATCTCAAACGGCATCAAGGGGTCGGTCTTCGCCCTTCTGGTCAAGACCAACCCCGGAGCCGAACCGCGCCACAAGGGCATGAGCCTGTTCATCGCCCCGTCCGGGCCCGGCTTCACGGTCGGCCGCAAGCTGGAAAAACTCGGCTACAAGTCGATTGATTCAGCCGAGCTGGTGTTCGAGGATTACCGCATTTCCGCCGACCACCTGATCGGCGGGGTCGAGGGCCAGGGCTTCTACCAGGCCACCGGCGGTCTCGAGCTGGGCCGGATCAACGTCGCTTCCCGCGGCGTCGGCATCGCCGAAGGGGCGCTTCAGCTCGCGACCGATTATGCGCAAATTCGGAAAACCTTCGGCAAGCCGATCGCCGAACACCAGGCCATCCAACTCAAGCTCGGTGAGATGGTCACACGGGCGCGGGCGGCAAGGCTGCTGACGCTGGATGCGGCGGCAACGTTCGATCGAGGCGAGCGCTGCGATCTGGAGGCCGGCATGGCGAAGTACTTCGCCTCCGAAGCCGCGCTGGAAAACAGCATCGAGTCGATGCGCATCCATGGCGCCTACGGCTATTCCAAGGAATACGACATCGAGCGCCTGTACCGGGACGCACCGCTGACGTGCATCGGCGAGGGCACCAACGAGATGCAACGCATGATCATCGCCAGACAATGGATCAAGAGGAGCGCAACCGTATGACACCGCTTCGAGGCATGCGGATTCTGTCCGTTGAGCAATACGCCGCCGGCCCGTATGGCACCATGTTCCTGGCCGAACTGGGCGCCGAGGTCATCAAGGTCGAGAACGCGCAGGGTGGCGACCCCGCGCGCTACACCGGGCCGCATTTCGCGGCCCCGGGCGAGGGCGAATACTTTCATACCTGGAACATGGGCAAGCAGAGCGTCACGCTGGATTTGAAATCCGACGAGGGGCGGGCGGCGTTCCACAGCCTGGCCGCCGGTGCCGACGCGGTGGTCAACAACCTGCGCGGGGACCAGGCACGGAAGCTTGGCCTCGACTACGCCGCGCTGAAATCGGTCAATCCGGCGTTGGTCTGCCTGCACATCTCGGCCTACGGTCGCGACAACGATCGGGCGTCCTGGCCTGGCTACGATTATCTGATGCAGGCCGAATCCGGTCTGATGAGCATCACCGGGGAGCCGGACGGCCCGCCCACGCGGTACGGCGCCTCCGGCATCGACTACATGACAGGCATGACCGGCATGGTCGGCCTGCTGTCCTGTCTGCTGTCGGCGCGGGCGACCGGCCAGGGCTGCGACGTCGATACCTGCCTGTTCGACGTGGCATTGCATCAGTTGGGCTATTGCGGGACCTGGTATCTCAACCACGGCGACGTCACCACACGCACCGAGCGCAGTTCGCATTTCTCGTTGGCGCCGGTGCAGACATTCCCCACCGCCGACGGCTGGATCTTCATCATGTGCATGACCCAGAAGTTCTGGCTCAACCTGGTCGAGGCGATGGGCCGGCGAGATCTGGCGGAAAATCCAAGCTTCACCACCCCGGCGGCGCGCTGGGAGAACCGGCAGGCGCTGAGCGACCTGCTGGACGCGGAATTCCGAACCCATGGCACCGAACACTGGCTGGGGCGTCTCTCGGGCCTGCTGCCGGTCGGGCCGGTGTACGACATCCAGCAGGCGCTCGAGAGCCCGTTCGTTGCCGCCACGGGAATGGTCCGCGATGCGCCGCACCCCGGCAATCCGGCCATGCGCGTGCTGGCCAATCCGCTGCGCATTAACGGCGAGCGCCCGGCGGCACCACTCTGCACGCCGCTCGGCGCCGGCAACGCGTCCCTGCTGCCTGTCGCAGCCGGCGTCGCACCGTGAAGCTCACCGGCCTGCGGGTCGTTGACCTCAGCGCTTTTCTGCCCGGCCCTTATATGACGCTCGCAATGGCCGATCACGGCGCGGAGGTGATCAAGATCGAGCCGCCCGGCGGCGAGCACGGCCGCAAGATCGGCGAGCGCGACGGCGACGAAACCGTGTTCTTCCGCAACCTCAATCGCGGCAAGAAGAGTGTCGTTATCGATCTCAAGACCCAGTCCGGCCGCGACGCGCTGCTGGCCCTGAGCGACACCGCGGACGTCTTTGTCGAGAGCTTCCGCCCTGGCGTGGCGGATCGTCTCGGGGTTGGCTACGAGACGATCCGAACCCGCAATCCCGGCATCGTCTACTGCTCGATCAGTGCGTTTGGACAGCACGGCGCCTATGCCGCCCGCCCGGCCCACGACCTGGCTACCGAAGCAATGAGCGGCGTGCTCAGTGTCACCCTCGGCAACGACGACGCGCCCGCCATCCCGGGTGCGCCTGTCGCGGACGTGCTGTCGGGCCTGCAAGGGCTGTCGGCGGTGCTGATGGCGCTGCTGCGGCGAGCGACGACCGGCGTTGGGGACCGTATCGACATCTCGATGCACGACGCCATGGTCGGCGCCTGCCTGAACGTGCTCGGCCCGGCCATCGCCGAAGACCGACAACAGGTCGCGAAACATGAGCGCACCACCGGCGGCGCGGCGTTCTATCGCCTGTATCGCACGGCCGATGGGCGCCATCTGGCGCTTGCCGGACAGGAGGAAAAGTTCGTCCGCACGCTGCTGCAGGCGCTGGAGCGGCCGGATCTGATTCCCCTGTGCCTGCAAGGGCCGGGCCCGCACCAGGCACCGGTGATGGCGTTCCTGGAGCAGGTCTTCCTGGAAAAGAGCCTCGCCGGCTGGCTGACCTGGCTGGAGGGCCGCGACCTCTGCTACGGACCTGTCCTGACGTTCCCGGAGATGCTGGGGGACCCACATCTCCAGGCCCGCGGCATGGTGCTGACCGATGCGGCCGGACACCGCCATATCGGGCCGCCCATTGCCTTCGCAAACGAACCGGCACGGCCGGTATTCGACGCGCCCGCGCTGGGTCAACACACGGCGCTGCTGGTGCCGGACGCGGCGAAGTCATCACAACGGCAGGAGAAAGCGTGATGGTCGCGACAATGAAACCAGTCGGCGGCAACCGGTTGCGTGAAAGTCACGGCCGCTACTTTGAGGATTTCGAAGTCGGGGTGATCTACGAGCACCGCCCCGGCCGCACCATTTCGGAGGCGGACAACACCTGGTTCACGCTGCTGACCATGAACCAGCATCCGCTGCATTTCGACGTGGAATACGCCCGCAAATCGGAATTCGGGAAGCCATTGGTCAATAGCTGCCTGACCCTTTCCATCGTGGTTGGCATGACCGTCAGCGACATCAGCCAGAAGGCGATCGGCAACCTGGGCTGGACCGACATCAAGCTGACCGCTCCCGTCTTCGCGGGCGACACGCTGTATGCGGAATCGGAAGTGCTGGCGAAGCGAGAGTCCGCGTCCCGTCCCACCCAGGGTATCGTGACCGTGCGCACGATCGGCAAGAAACAAGACGGCACGGTCTTCATCAGCTTTGAGCGTTCAGTGCTGGTGCCCAAGCAGGGTTACGCCGTGGATGATATGGCGGATTACTGATCCCCAAGGGCGTGCGTGACCCACCTGTCGCGACTCGGGACTCCCTTCGCACGATGGGGCCGGTGACTTCGAGCCGCCGGAAGCGGCCGCGTCACGTTAGCGTGCGCCCCGAAACTTCCAAGCGAAACGGCCGTTTGGCGTCCGGGACTCGTTTCCGCACGTAGAAGGCATCGCGATGGCAGCCATCTTCCGGCCCACGGCGAATATCGCGGCGCAGGTCGTCGTGGTCGGGCTGGGTATGCTGATCGTGGGCGGAGCGGTCTGGTGGTGGGCGTGGCCGCGCATGGATTACGTGCGGCACATGGGTTGGACAGTGGAGCAGCCGGTGCCTTTCAGCCATCAGCACCATGTCGCCGGCCTCGGGATAGACTGCCGCTTCTGTCATGTAACGGTTGAGACAGCGGCAAATGCGGGCTTGCCGCCGACCTATACGTGCATGACCTGCCATTCCCAGATATGGACCAATGCCGCCCTGTTGGCGCCGGTGCGGGAAAGTCTGGCGAACAACACGCCGATCGTCTGGCACCGGGTAACCGATCTTCCGGACTACGTCTACTTCAATCACAAGATCCATATCGCCAAGGGTGTGGGCTGCCAGAGTTGCCATGGCACCATCCAGGACATGGCGCTGACGCGGAAGGCACGCACCCTGACAATGGGTTTCTGTCTGGACTGCCATCGCGATCCCGCGCCGAACCTGCGGCCGGCCGATGCGATTTTCAACACCGATTGGCATCGAACGGCCGAGACGCCGTCTCCTGCCGCGCTGATGCAGCACTACCATGTGGGTGGCCGCAACCTGACGGATTGCTCGATATGCCACCGGTAAACCGCCAATGGCGCGGACTGGACCGGTTGGCCCGCGACCCCGCGTTCGTTGCCCGGGCGTCGGCGGAGTTTCCGCAACTGGCCGCCGCCTTGGCGGAGCCGCGCGACCGCCGCAGTGTGCTGAAGCTGATGGCTGCCGGTCTCGCCTTGGCCGGCCTGTCCGGATGCGATGACGGCGCTCCTGGCGGTGTGCTGATCCCGCCGGTGCTGCCGGCCGACAACACTGTCGCCGCCGGCAGCCGGATGTTCGCCACCGCCAGCGTGTTGGGCGGCTATGCCGACGGCATCCTGGTCCGCCATGTCAATGGCCGTCCGATCAAGGTGGAAGGCAATCCGCTGCACCCGGCCAGCCTGGGCGGAACCAGCGCGATCGGGCAGGCGGAAATCCTCGGCTTTTACGATCCCGACCGTAGCCGCGGGTTGATCCGGGATGGCGAGCCACAGTCCTGGTCCTCACTGCTGACGACCCTCGCCGCGCAACGCGATGCGCTGGGCCAAGGCGCGGGATTTCGCATTTTGACAGGTGCCGTCACGTCGCCCACCTTCTCTCGGCAAATCGCCGCGCTGAAGCAACGTTATCCGGAGATGCGGTGGCACCGCTGGGACCCGGTCTGCCGCGACGCCATGCGCGCGGGTGCGGTGCTGGCATATGGGCAGCCGGTGGAGGTCCTGCCGCAACTGGATGCGGTTGATCTTCTCGTCACGATCGACAGCGACCTGCTGGATTCCGCGCCCGGTCACCTCCGCTTCGCCCGCGATTTCGCCGCTCGGCGCAATCCGGCACGAACGGACCGCATGAGCCGCTCTTACGCGATCGAACCGACGCCGTCTTTGACCGGCGTCGCCGCGGATCATCGTTTCGTCGTAAGTCCACGCGATCTGGTCCGGATTGTTCCGGCTCTGGCGGCGTCGATCCTGCGCGGCGAAACGCCGGCGGGCATGCCGAGCTGGTTCGCGCCGCTCGCCGCGGAGATGCAGGCGGCCCACGGTCGGGCGTTCATCCATGCCGGGCCGCAACAGCCGGCCGAGATCCATGCACTTGTGCATGCGATGAACGAGGCCCTGGGCGGTCGCGGCGCGACCTACACGCTGATCGGTCCAGTGGAAGCCGATCCGGTGGATCAGGCGGCGTCGATGCGCGACCTGATGGCGGATATGCAGGCCGGACACGTGACTTCCCTGTTGATCATGGACAGCAACCCCGTCTTCACCCTGCCCGGCTTCGGTGAGGCGCTGAAGCGCGTGCCGTTTTCCATGACTCTGGCCGCTGAAACGACCGAAACCGGTGGTCAGACGCACTGGACCCTGCCCGCCCGCCATCCGTTCGAGGACTGGAGCGACGCCCGCGCCTATGACGGAACGGTTACGATCCTGCAGCCGCAGGCAAAGCCTCTCTACGACGGACTCAGCCCGCATGCCCTGCTGGCGCTGTTCCAGGCCGCTGATCAAGTCGATAGCCGGGATGTCGTGCGGCAGACGCACGGGCTGACGGATGGCCAATGGCATGATGCCCTGGCGACAGGTGTCGTTCCGAATACCCGAGCGGCGGTCAGTGACGCCCGGCTGAAGTCAGGGGCCGCGCAGGCGCTTCCGCCCCGGCCGGCAGGAGGCGAGGTCACACTGCTGTTCCGGCCGGACCCGCATCTGTGGGACGGTCGTTTCGCCAACAACGCCTGGCTGCAGGAATTGCCGAGGCCCCTGACCAAGCTGACCTGGGATAATCCGCTGCTGGTGTCGCCGGCGATCGCAAAACGACTGGGGCTGGCAAACGGCGATCGTGTGTCGGTCGCGGTCGGCGATGCCAGCGTCGTACTGCCGGCCTGGGTCATGCCAGGGCAGGCCGCTGATTGCGCCGTGGCTCTGCTGGGATTCGGACGAACCGATGTCGGCATGGTCGGCCAGGGCGCCGGCTATGACGTCTATCCGCTGACCGGCGGCGGTGGACCCGTCACGCTGCGCAAGGGGACGGGGCGGGAGGTGCTGGCCTGCACCGAACATCACGATCCCATCTTCACCGACGCCGGCGACTATGTGCGCCAGGGCACCTTGGCGGCATTCAAGGCCAATCCAGGCTTCCTCGGCGGGCCGGCGGAACAACCCAGCCTGTACAACCGCAAGCCGACCGGCCCCGCCGCCTGGGGCATGAGCATCGACCTGAATGCCTGCATCGGCTGCAACGCCTGCGTCGTCGCCTGCACGGCGGAGAACAACATCCCCACTGTCGGCAAGCAGCAGGTGATCCATGAGCGAGAAATGCACTGGCTGCGTATCGACCGCTACCACGAGGGCGATCCAGCCGATCCGAACATCCTGTTCCAGCCGGTGATGTGCCAGCATTGCGAGCAGGCACCATGCGAGATCGTCTGCCCGGTCGGTGCCACCGTGCATGACCAGGAAGGTCTGAACGTGATGGTGTACAACCGCTGCGTCGGCACACGGTTTTGCAGCAACAACTGTCCCTACAAGGTGCGTCGCTTCAATTATTTCGACTTTGCCGGGGAAGAGCGCCGTCCCGCCGTGGCTCGCAACCCGGATGTGACGGTGCGGGCGCGCGGTGTGATGGAAAAATGCACGTTTTGCCTGCAACGGATTGCCGAGGCCCGTATCGACGCGGACATGGCGAACCGGCCGATCGGTGCCGATGAGGTCAAGACCGCGTGCCAGTCCGCATGCCCTGCCCAGGCGATCACGTTCGGCAACATGGCACAGGGCGGTGACATCGCCGAACGCAAGAAAAGCCCGCTGACCTATACGCTGCTCGACGACCAAGGCACCCGGCCGCGTGTCACCTACGAAGCCAGGATATTCAACGTTGGTTCAGATACCGGCACATGAACGCCATCGAACCCGTCACACTTCCCGGCAGCAACAATCCCGACATGACGGACCACGTGTCCGCCATTGCCTTGCGGAGCAAGGCGTTCCTCTGGTGGTGGATCGCGGTCGCTCCGGCGGCGCTGCTGACCAGTATCTTGATCGGATCGATCCTGTATCTGTTCTATGCCGGGGTCGGCATCTGGGGGATCGATTGGCCGGTCGCCTGGGGATTCGCGATCATCAGCTATGTCTGGTGGATCGCGATAGCCAGCGGCGGCACATTCATTTCGGCGTTGTTCTTCCTGACCCGATCGGAGTGGCGCAATTCCATCAACCGTATCGCCGAATCAATGACGCTGTTCGGTGCCGCCTGCGCCGGCATTTATCCAATATTGCATCTTGGCCGCCCGTGGTTCTTCTACTGGTTGTTCCCATACCCCAACAGCATGGGCCTGTGGCCGCAGTTCCGCAGCCCGCTTCTATGGGATTTCTTCGCAATCCTGACCTATGTGACGGCCTCGGTGCTATTCTGGTACCTTGGCCTGCTGCCCGACCTGGCAACGCTGCGGGACCGAGCGCCGACACGGACGAAGCAGGTTGTTTATGGGGCGATGGCGCTGGGTTTCCGCGGCACCAGTGGGCAATGGCGGCATTACCATGCGCTGTATGGCGTGCTGGCCGCGATCATGGCGCCGCTGGTCTGCTCGGTGCACAGCATCGTCGGGCTGGACTTCGCCGGCGCGGCCACCGTCGGCTGGCATTCGACGATGTTTCCGCCGTTCTTCATCTTCGGCGCTTTCCTGTCAGGCTTTGCCACTGTCCTGCTGTTGATCATGCCGTTGCGACGCCTGCTGCGGTTGCAGCGCTATATCACCACGCGGCACGTGGAGGTGCTGGGACGCTTGCTGCTGACCAGTAGCCTGTTCGTCGGATACGCCTACATCATGGACGCCTTCACCACCTATTACGGTGGCGAGAAGGCCGAAATCACGATGTTTCAGGAGAAACTGTTCGGCTACTACGCCGGCATCTACTGGGCAACGATCCTGTTCAACGTACTGCTGCCGCAGCTTCTGTGGTTCCGAACGATCCGGCTGAATCAACTGGTGGTCGGATTGATCTCCGTGGGCGTGATCGTCGGCATGTGGTGTGAGCGTTATACGATCGTCGTTGTCTCACTCCACCGGCCGCGCCTGCCGTCGTCGTACGGGATTTTCCACGCCACCATCTGGGATTGGCTGACGCTGACAGGCACGGCCGGTTTCTTCGTGTTTGGCATCCTGATGATCGTTCGGCTGGTTCCGGTGATCTCGATGTTCGAGATGCGCGAGATTTTGGCGCCGCGCCGGCCATGACACTGATCGTTGCCAGCTTCGAATCGGAAACGGGCCTGATCGAGGCTCTGCCCCGCCTGCGCGGCCTAGGCGCCGTGGAGACCTACACGCCGAAAGCTCTGCAGGGCGACGACCGGACCTCGATCCTGCCGCTTGTCGTGTTGATCGCCGCCCTGCTTGGTGCCGGCGCGGGGTTCGGAATGCAGGTTTACGCCAATACCGTCGGCTACCCGGTCGATATCGGCGGCCGTCCCGAGTTTTCCTGGCCCGCCTTCGTCCCCATCGCGTTCGAAATCGGCATTCTGTCGGCGATGTTGGCCGGTTTTTTCGGCTACCTGATCGTGAACCGGTTGCCCCATCTCTATGATCCGGTTGACGAGGCGATGCTGATGCGCGGCGCCACGTGTGATCGCTGGTGTGTGTCGATCCGCACTGATTCGCCCGACCGGACCCACGATCTGCTGCGGGACCTGGCTGCCGAACACGTGGAGGAATTGTCCGAATGATTCCGCGTTCGGCCCTGCCGCTGTTTGTCGTGCTGGCGTTGCTGTCGGGATGCGACGACATGACGGTGCAGCCGAAAGCCGGCGCCTATTCGGCCGACGCCAACCTGGTAACGCCGGCTCCGGATACGGTCGAATGGGGTGACGCGCCGCTGAAGCCGCCACCGCTGACCCTGGCGCTGATCCAACGTGGGCAGCAACGCTTCCGCATCGACTGCGCACCGTGCCACTCGGAGTTGGGCGATGGTCGCGGCATGGTCGTACAGCGCGGATTCCCCGCGCCGCCGTCCTACCACATCGACCGTTTGCGGCAGGCACCGACACAGCATTTCTACGACGTGATCACGCAAGGGTACGGAGCGATGTATTCCTTTGCCGGCCGCGTCGCCCCCGCTGACCGCTGG
>DATAZJ010000144.1:0-6323 GCA_036272115.1 Rhodopila sp.
CAGTGACGCCCAGAAGATGCGGCCCAGCGCGTTGAACAGGCTGAGCAGGCCGACGAGGCCTCCGGCGGCGGCGACGATGGCGGCTTTTTGCACGGCGGTCAGGCTGGCGACGGTGTCGACTCCGACCAGTTTGGCGCCGAACACGTCCTGCAGCATCGGGCTGGCCATCGCGATCACGCCGATACCGGCGGTGACGTTCAGGCACAGCACGCCCCAGATCAGCCAGAACTGCGGTGTTCTCCATGCCTGGTCCAGCAGCACGCTGGCGTGGGTGATCATCGCGTTGGCCCTTGCCGCTTCCGGCGGCGTCCATCCGGCCGGGCGCCACCCGTCGGGGGATACGCGGAAGCCCAGCGCTCCGCCCGCCATGAACACGAAGTAGATCACGCCCATGGCGATCAGCGTTTCCGTCACGCCGGTGCCGCCGCCGGCGCCGAATTTGGCCATCAGCCAGACCGCGAGCGGCGCGCCGATCATTGCGCCACCGCCATAGCCCATGATCGCGAGGCCGGTGGCCATGCCGCGGCGGTCGGGGAACCATTTGATCAGGGTGGAGACCGGTGTGATGTAGCCCAGGCCCTGGCCGGTGCCGCAGATCACCGAGACCAGGTATACCAGCCAGAGTTGATGGGTGCGGACCGCGATCCCCAGCAGCACCAGGCCGCCGCCCCAGCATAGGGCGGATATCAGACCGGCCTTGCGCGGGCCGGCATGTTCCAGCCATCCGCCCCAGATCGCGGCGGAAATGCCCAGCACAGCGATGAAGATGGCAAAAATCGGAGTGACGTCGGGAACCGACCAGTTGCATGTGCTGGTAAACAGCGCGGCCCAAAAGCTTTGCGCTGTACAGGCGGCGGGATCGGCCTTGGCGATCAGCCGGGTCATCGGCAGCCAGAACACCGAAAAACCGTAGGCCATGCCGATGCTGAGGTGGATCGCCAGGGCGGCCGGCGGCACCAGCCACCGGTTGAATCCGGGACCCGCCACGGTGTTGTCGCGACTCAGGAACGAAGAGCCCGCCATCGTCATTCTCCTCCCGCTCGGTCTTTCCGACCGTTTCCGTTTATTACGGATTATCGCAGTATAGTTCCCGTGTCGGCGGCAAAACAAGTCGGAAATGGATGGTCTGGCAAAAAGCGACGCAGGCAGAAGGCGTCAGCCGTTTTTGCGGCCCTTCAGGCGCTCGACCGCTTCGCGCACCGGCGGATCAAGCTGGATTTTTCCCTCGGCAAGCTGTGTGACGATGGCGTTGCGCATGCGCGGATCCCAGAACTTCATCAGGTGGTCCTCGATTCCGGCGACTGCTGTCTCGGGCTTCTGCGATTCGAAGAAATGACCGATCTGGTTGGCCATGTAAGCCAGTTTGTTATGCAACATACCGAGCCATCCGTGGATTGATGCGATTGAGGTGAGTGAAGACCTCGAAACCGTCGGCGCGGGCGACGCCGATCAGGGTGATGCCGGCGGCATTGGCGACATCGATGGCGAGCGATGTCGGCGCCGAGATGGCAACGACCACCGGGGCGCCCATTGTCGCGGCCTTTTGTATCATTTCGATGGAAACGCGGCTGGACAACAGAAGCAGACCGTCGGCGGCGGTCGTGCCTGTGCGGGCGAGCGCGCCGGCGAGTTTGTCCAGCGCGTTGTGGCGGCCGACGTCTTCGCGCAGCGCGACCAGCCCTTGTTCAGGGGTCCAGAACGCGGCGGCGTGAACGGCGTGGGTCGTTGCGTTCAGCGCCTGTTCGGCCGGCATGGCGCGCATGGCGTCCTGGATCATCGCCGGGGTGAAGGCTCGGCCGGGCGGGACGGACGGGGCCGGTCGGATCGCCGCGGCGAGGCTGTCCAGCCCGCACAGGCCGCAGCCGCTGGGTCCGGCGAGACGGCGTTGCCGTCGGGTCAGGGCGTCCAGCCGGTCGGGGGCGAGGTCCATGCGGCATTCGATGCCGTCGGGAACTTCGACGATGTCGAGGGCGAGGATATCGGTTTGGTGCTCGACGATGCCCTCGGACAGGCTGAAGCCAACGGCGAAGTCGGGCAGGTCGGCCGGGGTGGCGAGCATCACCGCGTGGGTGGCGCGGTTGTAGGTCAGCGCGACGGGGGTTTCGCGCGGCACCAGGCGCACGCCGTCCTGCGCCGTGTCGCCGCGCCAGGCGACGCGTGGGGCGGCGACGACGGGGTCAGGCATGGGAGAGGGGTTTCGTCATGCACATATGGCCGGCACCTCACTTGCCCACGGGTGCCACCTCGATACGGCGGTTTTCCGCGGTCAGGGCGCGGTATTCGACCTGCCATTCGGAGGGGCCGTTGGAGGGGGATACCTGCACCGCGGTCACCTTGTATTCCGGGCAGTTCGTTGCCCAGTCGGAGAATTCGGTGGTGACCACGTTGGCCTGGGTCACCGGGTGATGGAACGTCGTGTAGACGATGCCCGGCGCCACGCGTTCGGTGATTTTCGCGTGCAGCGTCGTCTCCCCTGCCCGGCTGCGCAGCCGCACCCAGTCGCCGTCCTTTATGCCGCGCTCCTCGGCGTCGTGCGGGTGGATCTCCAGCAGGTCCTCGGGATGCCAGGCGACGTTCTCGGTCCGGCGGGTCTGCGCGCCGACGTTGTATTGCGACAGGATGCGCCCGGTGGTCAGCAGCAGCGGGAAGCGGGGTCCGACCTTCTCATCGGTCGGCACATATTCGGTGATGACGAAGTTGCCTTTACCACGCACGAAATGATCGATGTGCATGATCGGCGTGCCGTTCGGGGCGGAGTCGTTGCAGGGCCACTGCACCGCTTCGTGCTCCAGCTTGGCGAAGGAGACGCCGGCAAAGGTCGGCGTGGTGCGGGCGATTTCGTCCATGATCTCGGAGGGATGGTTGTAGTGCATGGGATAACCCATGGCGTTGGCGATCGCCTGGGTCGCCTCCCAGTCGCCCAGGCCGGCGCGCGGCTCCATCACCTTGCGCACGAGGTTGATGCGGCGTTCGGCGTTGATGAACGTGCCGTCCTTCTCCAGGAACGTCGCACCCGGCAGGAAGACATGGGCGTAGTTGGCCGTTTCGTTCAGGAACAGGTCGTGCACCACGACGCATTCCATCGCCGACAGGCCGGCGGTGACGTGTTTGGTGTCGGGATCGGATTGAACGATGTCCTCGCCCTGGACGTAAAGGCCGAGGAACGATCCCTCCACCGCCGCATCGAACATGTTGGGGATACGCAGCCCGGGTTCGGGGTCGATCTTCACCCCCCATTCGGCTTCGTAGATCGCCCGCACGCCCGGCTGGCTGACGTGACGATAGCCGGGCAGTTCATGCGGGAAGCTGCCCATGTCGCAGCTGCCCTGCACGTTGTTCTGCCCGCGCAGCGGATTCACGCCGACGCCGCGCCGGCCGATATTGCCGGTCGCCATCGCGATATTGGCGATCCCCATCACGGCGGTGCTGCCCTGGCTGTGTTCGGTCACACCCAGGCCGTAATAGATCGCTCCGTTGCCGCCGGTGGCGAACAACCGCGCGGCGCCGCGCACCTGGGCAGCGGGGACGCCGGTGGTGGCTTCCAGCGCTTCCGGGCTGTGCCGCGGTTCGGACACGAAGGCGGCCCAGTCGTCGAATGCCTCGGTATCGCAGCGTTCGGCGATGAAGTCCTTTGCGACCAGGCCCTCGGTGACGATGACATGCGCCAGCGAGGTCAGCATCGCGACGTTGGTGCCGGGGCGCAGCGCGAGGTGATGCGACGCCGCGACATGCGGCGTGCGCACCAGGTCGATCCGCCGCGGATCGATGACGATCAGCTTGGCACCCTGCCGTAGCCGCCGCTTCATGCGCGATGCAAACACCGGATGCGCGTCGGTCGGGTTGGCACCGATCACGATGATGACGTCGGATTCATCGACGCTGTCGAAATCCTGCGTGCCGGCCGAGGTGCCGAAGGTCTTGCCCAGGCCGTATCCGGTGGGGGAATGGCAGACGCGGGCACAGGTATCGGTGTTGTTGTTGCCGAACGCGGTGCGAGTCAGCTTCTGTACCAGATAGGCTTCCTCGGCGGTGCAGCGCGACGAGGTGATGACGCCGACTGAATCCTTGCCCGCCTTGGCCTGGATGCGCTTGAACTCCGACGCGACGCGTTCGATCGCCACGTCCCAGGTGACTTCCCGCCAGGGGTCGCTGATCTTTTCGCGGATCATCGGCTTCAGGATGCGATCGCGATGCTGCGCGTAGCCCCAGGCGAAGCGGCCCTTGACGCAGGAATGGCCGTGGTTGGCCTTGCCGTCCTTCCACGGCACCATGCGCACGACCTGGTCGCCGCGCATCTCGGCCTTGAAGTTGCAGCCGACGCCGCAATAGGCGCAGGTGGTGACGACCGAGTGTTCCGGCTGGCCCATTTCGACCACGGATTTTTCCATCAGCGTTGCGGTCGGGCAGGCCTGGACGCAGGCGCCGCAGGACACGCATTCGCTGGTCAGGAACGGTTCATCCATCCCGGCGGCGACCTTGGAGTCGAAGCCCCGGCCCTGGATGGTCAGCGCGAAAGTGCCCTGGACTTCCTCACAGGCGCGCACGCAGCGGGAGCAGACGATGCACTTGGACGGATCGAAGTCGAAATACGGGTTGGACCCGTCCACCTTAGCGTCGAGATGGTTCTCGCCGTCGTAGCCATAGCGCACGTCGCGCAGCCCGACTTCGCCGGCGGCGGTCTGCAGTTCGCAATTGCCGTTGGCGGAGCAGGTCAGGCAGTCCAGCGGATGGTCGGAGATGTAGAGTTCCATCACCCCGCGCCGCAGTTTTCGCAAGTTATCGCTTACCGTGTGGACCTTGAGGCCGGGGGCGACGGGCGTGGTGCAGGAGGCGGGGGTGCCGTTGCGGCCCTCGACCTCGACGAGGCAGAGGCGGCAACTGCCGAAGCTGTTCAGGCTGTCGGTGGCGCAGAGTTTCGGGACCTTGATGCCGGCCTCCATCGAGGCGCGCATGATCGACGTGCCCTCCGGCACTGTCACCGAACGGCCGTCGATCGTCAGGGTCACCATCGCCTCGGCGGTGATGGCTTGGGTGCCGTAGTCGATCTCCTGGACCATGGACATGGGCGAAATCCTTTGTCTGGCCGACCGGTTCACGGTGCGCGCGAGCGGCGCTCCGTGATCGGCTGGCGGTTATTCGGCAGCCAGGCGTTGGCCGCGCTGAAAATCTTCCGGAAAGAAGTTCATCGCGCTGAGCACGGGATAGGGGATGAAACCGCCCAGCGCGCAGAGCGATCCAAACTTCATGGTGTGGCAAAGGTCGCGCAGCAGGTCGAGGTTGGCATTGACATTGGTGCCGGCGAGGATCTTGTCAACGGTTTCCATTCCGCGTACGGAACCGATGCGGCAGGGCGTGCATTTGCCGCAGGATTCGGCGGAGCAGAATTCCATAGCGAAGCGGGCCTGGTGCGCCATGTCCACGGTGTCGTCGAACACCACGACGCCGCCGTGGCCGATCAGGCCGTCCTTGGCGGCAAACGCCTCATAGTCGAACGGGGTGTCGAACAGCGAAGGTGGGAAATAAGCGCCCAGCGGACCACCGACCTGGACGGCCCTGACGGGGCGGCCGGACAGGGTGCCGCCGCCGATATCGTTGACGAGTTCGCCCAGGGTGACGCCGAAACCGGCCTCGAACAGGCCGCCATGGCGGATGTTGCCGGCCAGTTGGATCGGCATCGTGCCGCGCGAGCGTCCCATGCCGATCGCCTGGTAGGCGGCGGCGCCGTCGCGCAGGATGCAGGGGACGGTGGCGAGCGTCACCAGGTTGTTGATCACCGTCGGTTGGCCGAACAGGCCCTTGTGCGCGGGCAGCGGCGGCTTGGCGCGCACCTGGCCGCGGCGGCCTTCCAGGCTCTCCAGCAGCGAGGTTTCCTCACCGCAGACGTAGGCGCCGGCGCCGACCCGCTGCTCGATGTCGAATGCGGCGTTCAGGATGCCGGCGGTGCGGGCGATTTTGAGGGCTTTGTCGAAGATGGCGATCCCGTGGGGGTATTCGGAGCGGGTGTAGACGTAGCCCTTGCTGGCACCGACGGCGAGGGCGGCGATGGCCATGCCCTCGATCAGGCTGAACGGGTCACCTTCCAGCAGCATGCGGTCGGCGTAGGTGCCGGAATCGCCCTCATCGCCGTTGCAGACGATGAACTTGCGGTCGCCTTTTGCCTCGGCGGTGGTTTTCCACTTGATGCCGGTGGGGAAGCCGGCGCCGCCGCGGCCGCGCAGGCCGGATGCCAGCACGGTTTCGACGGTGGCGATGGGTCCGAGTGCGCGGGCTTTTTCCAGGCCGGTCAGGCCGCCATGGGCGCGATAGTCGTCCAGCGACAGCGG
>DATAZJ010000145.1:0-2530 GCA_036272115.1 Rhodopila sp.
ATCCTCCCATTTCATCACCTCGGGACCGCCATTGGTATGGATGCGGATGGCCTTCGTCATGTCACTCTCCGTCCCGGTTCAGATCAGTGTCGCCTGTCGATCGTCTCCAACCGCCGATACCCCGCCGGGGCCGCCCAGAAGCAGGCCTTCCAGCCGCAGCAGAGCACGCTTGGTCGGAAGCCCGTCGCCGCCGGAGTAACCACCGGGCCCGGTGGTGGCCACAACCCGGTGGCAAGGAATGATGATTGGGATCGGATTGGCGCCATTCGCCCCGCCGACCGAGCGCGGACTGCCACCGGCGGCACGGGCGATATCGAGGTAGGTGCGCGTCGACCCATAGGGAATTGCCAGCAGCGCCTGCCAGACGCGTTGCCGATACGGCGAGCCCGCCGGCGCCAGCGGCAATTCGAACGCGGTCAGCGCGGTGTCGAAATAGGCGTGCAATTGCTCGCGCGCGGACCGCAGCAATGCGGTCGCGTCCTGGTCACGCCCCCAGCCCCATTCGACGGAGACGATGGCTCCGTCATCTTCGGCGACCGAGAGATCCCCAACCGGGGTATGCAGCGAGAGAAGTGGCACGTGTTGCCCTGTAGAGCAGAGCGTGATCTCGGCGCCAGGTGCCGCCGATGTCAAGAGGCTCGACCGATCGCCTTCCCGCAGGCCCGGTGAGAATATTCCGAATATTAAACGAAATGGGAAAAATTGTATCGCCGGTGATGCGATTTCTGGTGTTATTCTCACTCAGTCACCTGCTGCTTCAACAACGCCATGCCAAATAGTGCGATGCTGCCGGATGCGAACCGATCACCCTGAAAATCGGCAACGGACCGAAGCTGAGACCCTTCGGAACCAGATAGTGAACCGTGCGCAGGAGACGGCTTTCGACCGCGGCGTTACGCGGGACGTCCGTTGTTCCGGTGCAAATCGGGACACTGACCACGACACGATTTTCGCCACCCGGTCATCGTCTGCGCCCTGCTGTGGGGCGACCGCTGGCCGTCGCGCCAACACCACTCCCCAGGAGCAAGCCGGTTGAGCGCAGCCCAAAGCAAGCCTGGCCTCCGACGGGTTCTCACGCTGTGGCCACTGATCTTTTACGGACTCGGTGTCATTGTCGGCGCCGGCATCTATGTCGCCATCGGCGAGGTCATCGGCCGCGCCGGTGAGGCCGCGCCGCTGTCGTTCCTGCTGGCCGGTGTCTCCGCCGCGCTGACCGGCCTGTGTTACGCCGAACTGGCGGCCCGCTTCCCGGAAGCGTCCGGCGGCGTCGCCTACGTGCGCCATGGCTTCGGTTCCGACCGCCTCGCATTGGCGACCGGCGTGGCGGTGGCAGCGGCAGTGGCCATTTCCGCGGCGTCCATCGCTTCCGGAACGATCCAGTACCTCGTGATGCTGCTGCCGCTTCCGGTCCCACTGCTGCTCACCATGCTCATTGGCGGCTTCACCGGAATCGCCCTGTTGGGTGTCGGCGAGAGCGTGGGCGTAGCGGCCGCGATTGGCGCTCTGGAGATCGCCGGCCTGCTCGCCGCAACCGCCGCCGGCCTGTGGTCGGCGCCGGATTTCGGCATGTCGCAGATGATCCCGCATGACGGCCAGGGTTGGATCGGAGTGCTGGCGGGGGCGTTCATCGCATTCTTTGCGTTCATCGGCTTCGAAACTCTCGCGAACCTGGGCGAGGAGATAACCGACCCGCGGCGCACCCTGCCGTTGGGCATTCTGGGAGCGGTCGCTGCCAGCGTGGCGCTTTACCTGCTCGTCGTAACCTCGATCGTGCTGAGCGACCGCATCACAGGCAACCCGTTATTGGGCCTGTTCGAAGGTAAAGGTGCGTCGGTGTTCCTGATTGTAGGAGCACTCGCGGTCGGCAACGGCGTGCTGGTGCAGATCGTCATGTTGTCACGGTTGTTCTACGGCATGGCGACAAAAGGCCAATTGCCAAACGTTCTGACTCATGTCTCGCCACGCACCCGGTCGCCCTTCCCGGCGACATTGTTGGCGGCCGCAATCGTGCTGACCGTCACACTTCTGGTGCCGTTCCGCCATTTGCTGGTGTTCGCCAACGCAGTCACTCTGGCCGTCTTCATCCTGGTCGATCTCGCGCTGTGGCGACTGCGGCTTCTGGGCCCACCGCTTGCCGAAGGCTTCCATGCACCGATTTGGGTGCCGCCGATTGCCGCGCTGGTCTCGTTGATTCTGCTGGTGGCGGAGTTCCTGTTCTGAACCGCGTCGATGGCTGACGAGCGGCCCAGGATCGATCACCGTCGGCTGCACGTCACCATATCAGGCGCGACAGAATGACGCCCGGCGCGAGCAGACCGACCGCCCAGACCACTGCCGAGGCGATGTTGGCGATCTGAAACGGCACCATTGGCATTGCCGCCATCCCGGCCGCGAGCGGGACGATTGAGCGCAACGGCCCAAAGAACCGCCCAATGAACACGCCCAGTACGCCCCATCGCCGAAAAAGCGTCCTTGCCCGAGGCAACAATGTGGGATGGCGCGACAACGGCCAATAATCGGCGATTGCAGC
>DATAZJ010000146.1:0-4187 GCA_036272115.1 Rhodopila sp.
ATTCCGCTCGGCATGATCGTCGCCGGCTTCGCCGCGGTGCTGATCGGATTGCCGACGTTTCGCCTACGGGGCCACTATTTCGCGCTGTCGATGCTCGCCTACCCGCTGGCGATCCTCTACTTCCTGCAATATCTCGGCTTCCAGGAAATGTCGCTGCCAATGCACCGGGAACACCCGGCCGCGTTCCTGGAATTCACCGATCCCCGCCTCTACACCGTGGTGTCCGTCGGCCTGCTGATCTTCGGCGTCTTCACCTGCATGCTGGTGGAAAATTCCCGCTTCGGCCTGGCCCTGCTGGCGATCCGCCAGAACGAACTCGCGGCCGAGGCGGCAGGCATCAACACCCGCCTGTGGAAGATGCGCGCTTTGGTCGTGTCCGGCATGATCGCGGCCTCGGCCGGCGGTTTCTACGCCTGTGTGCTGCTGGTGGTGACACCTGATTCCGTGTTCGGCATGCTGGTCTCCGCCCAGGCGGTCGTCGTCACCCTGTTCGGGGGGGTCGCGTCGGTCTGGGGCCCGGTGATCGGTGCCGCGATCCTGGTCCCACTCGCCGAATCCCTGAATGTGGAGCTGGGAAACATCCTGCCCGGCATCCAAGGCGTGGTGTACGGCGTGGCGATCATCGCCATCATGCTGGCCTCACCCGACGGCCTGTTCTGGACGATCCGAGACCGTTTCTTTCGTCCCAAGGCCGCCGCCCCGCTGCCGGTATCACTCGCCGCCGGCGCGCCGGCACCGGACAAGCCGCCCGCCGCCGGCTCCCTGCTGCTGAAAGTCGAGAACCTGTCTCGCTCCTTCGGCGGCCTGCGCGCGGTCAGCAAAGTCAGCTTCGAGGTCCATGCCGGTGAAATCCTTGGCATCATCGGCCCCAACGGCGCCGGCAAAACCACCCTGTTCAACCTGTTGAGTGGCGTGCTCTCCGCCGACGAAGGCACCGCCGTCCTCAGCGGCGAAACGATGCTCGGCCGCAAGGTCCACCAGGTCAGCCGCATGGGCGTCGGCCGCACCTTCCAGGTCGTGCGCAGCTTCCCGCGCCTGCCGCTGCTGGACAACGTGATCGTCGGGGCCTACGGCGCCGGCCTGTCCGATCACGATGCCATCGCCTCGGCCGCCCATGCGCTGGAACGCGTCGGCCTGGCCGCGCAGGCCGGCATCGCCGCCGGCCAACTGACCAACAAGCAGCTTCGCCTCATGGAACTGGCACGAGCGCTGGCCGGCGCCCCCAAACTGCTGCTGCTCGATGAAACCCTGGCCGGCCTCGGCCGCGAGGAATGCGACGACGTGCTGGATGTGCTGCAACGCCTGCGCACCGAGGGCACCACCGTCGTCATCATCGAGCACACCATGCACGCCATGCTGCGGATCGCCGATCGCTTCGTCGTGCTGGATCACGGCCGCGTCCTGGCCAGCGGGCCGCCGCGCCAGGTCGTGGAGGACCGCAGCGTCATCGAGGCCTATCTCGGCAAGAAATGGGCGGCGAAACAAGATGCTTGAGGTCACCAACCTGTCGGTCTCCTACGGCGGCCTGCGTGCGCTGAACGACGTGACGCTGTCGGTGAAGGAAGGTCAGTTCGTCACCGTCGTCGGTCCGAACGGCGCCGGCAAATCCACGCTGTTCAAGACGATCTCGGGCATCGTCCCCGCCGCCGGCGGCCAGATCAGCTTCATGGGCACCAACCTCGCCACCCTACCCCCCGCTCGGCGTGCGCATCTCGGCATCGCCCACGTCCCGGAAGGCCGCCAGGTGTTCAAGACCCTGACCGTGCTGGAAAACCTCGAAATGGGCGCCTACCCGAAAGCCGGACGCGAGGCCTGGCACCACACGCTGGATCGCATCCACACGTTGTTCCCCATCCTGTCCGAACGCGCCTCCCAACTGGCCGGCACGCTGTCCGGCGGTGAGCAGCAGATGGTCGCCATCGGCCGCGGCCTCGCCTGCGCCCCCCGCCTGCTGATGCTGGACGAACCGTCGATGGGTCTCGCCCCCGCCGTCGCCGACACCATCTTCGAGCGCGTGTCGCAGATCCATAAGGAGGACGGCGTCACTATCCTGCTGGTCGAGCAACGCGTCGCCGAGGCACTGGAACTGTCCGACCACGGCTACGTGCTGGAAACCGGCCACATGGTGCTGGACGGACCGTACGAAACGCTGCTGCGCGACGACCGCGTCCGCAAATCCTACCTGGGCCTGAGCTGACGATGCTTAACCTGGGTGCCCGACGCGGAATAACCGCTCCAGGGAACGCACGCGGGCCCGATACCGTCATGGCGGGTGGGGGCCGACACCCTGCACTCGGCGATCCGGTCATTTCGCGCCGGACCCCGATGTCATCGCGAGAAGCGAAGCGACTCGGCAATCCCCAGGGTCACCCGCCTCGACGGCCGACGGCCAGGCCGCTTCACGCCTCGCAATGACAAGCAACCCGAATTTCCAAACCAAAAAATCCGGAGAAACCCCATGACCAACCTGTCACGCCGTTCAACCGTGGGCCTCGGCCTCGCCGCCGCCGCGCTGGCCTCGGGCCGGGCCCGAGCCCAAACGCCCGCCGAGGCCAAGATCGCTATGCTGGTGCCGTTGTCCGGACCGTGGGCGCGCCAGGGCATCCTGGAGCAGATGGGCGCCCGCATGGCCGTTGACGACGTCAACGCCGCGGGCGGCATCAAGTCCATGGGCGGCGCCAAACTGAAGCTGATCGAATACGATGCCCAGGACAGCGCCGAGAAAGCCAAGGACGCCGCCCAGCGGATGGTCGCGCAGGAGCCGGATCTGGCCGGCGGCTTCGGCTGCTGGCTGTCCACCTTCACCCTGGCTGTGACCGAGGTGACGGAACGCGCCCATCTGCCATGGCTGACCCTGTCCTATTCGGATCTGATCACCGACCGGGGCTTCAAATACATCTTCCAGTCCTCCCCCACCGCCGTGCAGCAGGCCGAGGATACGGTCCCGATTATCATGGACCTCGCCGAGAAGACCACCGGCAAGCGCCCAACCAAGGTGGCGATGATCGGCGACAACACCGCCGCCTCGGTCAGCTTCCGCAAGCCGATCGACGACCATGTGCTGAAGGATGCGAAACTCACCGCGGTTGTCAGCCAGATCTACACGCCGCCGCTGACCGACGCGACAACGCTGGTGCAGCCGGTGCGCAGCGCGCGTCCGGACTTCGTGTTGCTGACGTCCACCAATGTGCCTGATGACAAGCTGCTGGTGGACAAGTTCTCCGAATTCAACATGCCGCCGACGAAGCTGCCGCTGATCGGCAACGGCGGCCATTGGGCGGTGCCGGAGCTGCTCAAGAACACCAGCGCGCAGGAGTTGGAGGGTGTTTTCGTGGGCCTGGCGAACTGGCCCGGCAAGGCGCAGGCCGATCTGTCGAAGCGCTTTGTCGAACGCACCAAGGAGCTGTGGTTCGGCCACGACTCGATCTTCGCCTACGCCCACGTGATGATCCTGGCTCAGGCGATGGAAAATGCGGCTTCGGCCGATCGGGAGAAGGTGGCGGCGGCGATCCGGGCCCTGGACATGACCACCGGGCCGGCGCTGCTGTTCCCCGGCCATCACCTGCAATATGACGCGAAGGGCCGGCGCGTGGGCGCCAAGATGGTGATGGTGCAATGGCAGGACGGGCGCCCGGTGACGGTCTGGCCGCCCGACGTCGCCGCCGCGAAGGCCAAGTGGAAGGCATGATTGGCGGATAACGAACGGCACCGCCTGGTCCGGGAGTCCGGGCGGTGTCTCCATAGTCCCTATCCCACACAGCCGAGGGGGTTCGCTTCCGCCATTTGGTTTCGGCTGGGGATTGTCGGCGCAATGCCGGGCTGCGGTGGCGGCGCCTTTTTGAAGGCAGATGAAGCGGGATAAGCGGGGATGAAGAAGATAGCGCTCGCAATCAGGCCTTATACCAATCGCCCTTGTTGTTGACCCATCGGCACCGCCGTGCAACCGTCATGGCGAGCGCAGGCTTCCATGCCTTTGTTTCCACTCGCAAAAAGGCGTGGATGCCGACCTTTGTCGGCATGACGGACGGGGTCAACCGAAGTGTCTGCATCAACGCCGGTGGCTCTTATAGCGTTAATTATTGAAAACTGATATGATGGGTTACCCGGCAGTTGGGGTTCAGCATGGATGTCGAGACGTTTTCGGACTGGGTGAGCTTGGTTGGGCTGCTGACACCTGATCAGCGTCG